>JANYBX010000219.1 GCA_025360615.1 Opitutia bacterium | reverse complement strand
AGGGCACCCCGCCTCCATCGCTCCCCCATCAACTCACCTCCCTGCGTCCACGATCACCACGTCGACCAATTCGCCCGGCGTAAGATCCAACCCCGGCGGACGACTGATAAAAATCCGCAGACCCTGCTCGACAGCGGACGGCGGCAGGTGCATCGCGGCCAACAAGGAGGGTGGGATCGGCTCCATCGCCGCGCCGACCAGCGACACGGTGCTCGCCGCCGCCTGCCGATGATTTCTCCGCGTGCGAATCTCCGCCGCCATCCCCGCCTTCGGCTCAAACGAGAGCGGCTGCCGGAGATAACCGACCAGCCGGTCGCTGCGCGTCGCGCTGATGCGCAAAATGATTTCTCCCGCCGATACCGTTTCACCCGCGCGCCGGTGCAGGAGCGAAACCACGCCCGCGATGGGCGCCTTCAACGGCACCGGCGTCAGCTGGGCCTCCACCAGCCGCAGTTTCTCCTGCAGCACCTTGATCGCCGCCGCGAGCGCCGCCTCCGCGCTCCAAACATTTTCCGCGCCGCTGCCCGCCACCGCTTCCCGCATCACCGGCTCCATGCCCGCGACGAGTTTGGCCTGCTCCGTCAACTGGGCCGTGAGTCCGTCGCGCGCGATTTTTAGTTTCTCGAACATCTCCTCCGTCAGCAGCCCGTCGCGGCGCAACGGCGTCGCGCGCGTGAACTCCGCCTCCGCGAGCTGAAGTTGCGCCTGCAACGCCGCGAGCTGCACCCGCTGGTTCATCCAATCGTAGCGCAGCCGCGCCGCCTCGAACACGATGCGCTGCTGGTCCGTCGCCGGCCGCAATGTCGCCCGCTGCATCTCGATCTCCGCCCGGATCATCGCGAGATTCGCCTCGACCACGCGCGGCTCGGCCGTCGCGACATAGCCGACGATATCCCCCGCTGCGACCGGTTGGAGCAGGGAAACTTTCAAGCCCGTCAACACCCCCGGCTGCGCGCATCGCACATCCGCCTGCACCGCCTCCGCCTCGGCCAACAGCGTCGCAGGGGCCACCCAGCGCGACCACAGCAGCGCGGCCACCAAGACGCCCGCCGCGAACACCACCGCCGGCAGGTAGCGAATGCGAAACTCGCGCCAGCGTTGCGCCGGCGGCGAAGAGATCGGGGGCAGATCGTGGTTCATAGTTTAGATTTCCGACTCGTCCGCCGCCTGCACGCTGGACACGCGCTCGACGCCGGGCACCGCCGCGAGTTCATTCAGCAACTCGGCCGCGCGCGCCGGATCGCGCAGCAAAATCCGGTAGGAAAGATCCGCCGCTTCCAGCCCCGCCCCGAAATGCTGGTTCGCACAGCTCGACCGCAGACTGTGTCGCTCGAGCAATCGCACCAGCTCGTTCAGCTCGGACAACGGCCGCGTCCAGCGCAGGTTCAGGATGAGATCGTAACGCCGCCGGTTGCCAAATGCCGTCGCCCAAAGAAACACCATCAGGCCCGCGATGACCAAGCCGCCCAGGATCGCGGAGGAAAATTTCTGCGTGCCGCACGCCATGCCGACCACGATCACCGCGAGCACATAGCAGGTGTCGAGGGTATCGCGGAGAATGTTTCGGAAACGCACGATCGCGAAAACCGCCATGAGGCCGAACGCCGTCACGAGATTGTTCGAAAGCACCGTGAGCACCAGCGACACGATCACCGGCATCAGGATCAGCGAGACGACAAACGAGCGCGAATACGACACCCCCGAATGCGTCAGCATGTAAACCCACGCGATCACCTGCCCGAGCAGAAACGCGAGCACCAGCCCGAGCAGCACCAGGTGAAAACTGGTCGGCGCCGCGCCGTAGTCGCCTTGGAGGAATGCGTTCATAATGGTTTCCCCGCGGCCAGCGCGCCGCGCACGGCCGCCGCCGAATCCAACCACGGACTGCTCGTGGCGCTCGCCATCTCCGCCATGCCCCACGCGAAACCCGTGCGCCGTCGCGCCACCTTCATCTCGCCGAGCAGATAAACGCCCATGACGTATTTCGCCGAGCCGCAGCGCACCAAGTCAAACGTGCGGATCAGCTCCCCGAGCCACCCCGGCAGACGATCCGTGAATTTCAACTCGAGAATCACATCGCTCGGAAACACCTCTACGCCGTCCCGCACGTCCAGGCCGAGCTCGGTGCCAAACTCCGGGCCGCAACGCACCTGCCGGTCAAACGTCACGCGCACCGATGAATTGCCGGAGCTGACCCAGGCCTCGCGCCGGTAAGCGACATGCGAGCGCGGGGCCGCTGCGATTCTTTGCCCGAGTTGCCAGAAATCGAGCACGTCAACCCATTGCTGCAATTTCGGGGAAACGAGATGAGCCCGCACCGGGCTTTCGCCCGCCAGCAACGGCCCGACTGCAGCGCGATGGACCTGCGCGCGCTGCTTCACGATCGTCTCGTTGATCCGACGCTTGATCTCGAAGAAAACCGGTGTCGCAGGATCGTCGTCGTAGTAGCGGATGCGAAGTTTGAAACGATTCCGGTCGCCGTTCGCCGCCGTGCGATACGTCAGCAACTCGTCCGAATCGAGATAGAGCGTATGCACATCGTATGAGTGATCCGTGTGGTCCGCCGCGAACTCATCCGGCTCTAGGTGGCAGCGCACGAAACTTCGCATCGCGAGAGCGGTCTCCTCGGTGATCAGATACTTCAGCTCGAATCGCTGACGTTGCGCTGGATCGTCGGGCATCAGTGGGACGCAGGACGATTCACCCAAGCGCCGCGCCCACGCAAAACGAAAATCCCCTCGTGCGCGAAATTTAACCTTCGGGAATCGCATCGACTCGCCAAGGTCGTTCCCATTACACCGGCTGATGCGCCGCCACCGCCCCGCCCCTGTCATTTTGTGCGCGCTGTTTGCCCTGCTCACCGCACCTCCCAGCCCCGCCCAAACCGTCACCATCGGCACCGGCACCTTCGTCAACAAAGGCCTCGTCGGCGTCGGCCGCGTTTCCGCCACTCTGCGTGATAAGCAAAACGAAACCTTCGGCTCGTTCTCGGGCCTCGCGATCGACCCACGCAGCTGGCAACGCAACGCCGATGGATCCTACTCCGGCACGCTCTACGCCCAACCGGACCGCGGCTATATCAAGAACGGCGTCACCACCAACTATCGCGCGCGCCTCCAGAAATTCGCGCTCGCCTTCACCCCCGCCCCCGCGGGCGGCACCGCGCAAAACCAAGCCGCGCTCACCCTCACCGACACCGTCCTCCTCACGGAGAATAATGCCGGCGCCACGCCGCTCACCTCGCTCGATCCCACCGTCTCCGGCGCGCGTACGACCGCCGGGTTTCCACCGCTGCCTCAAGCCTTCAACGGCCGCCTCTCCATCGACCCCGAAGGCATCGCCCTGCTTCCCGACGGCACATTTTTCGTGAGCGACGAATACGGCCCCTACCTCTACCGCTTCGCCGCCGACGGCAAACTTCTCGGTGCCATCCGTCCGCCCGAAGCGCTCATCCCGAAGCGCGGCGGCGCCGATTCTTTTTCATCCAACGACCCCGCGACCGGCCAGCCCTCCCCTTCGCCGAGCCAGCCCACCACCGGCCGCGAAAACGGCCAGGGCCTCGAAGGCCTCACCGTCTCCGCCGACGGCCGCACGCTCTTCACCCTCATGCAATCCGCCACGCGCCAGGATGGCGGCGCCGGCGGCAACACCCAGCGCCGCTACACCCGCCTCCTCGCCTACGACATCGCCAACCCCGCCGCCCCCGCGCTCAAGGGCGAATGGATTTTGCCCCTGCCACTCTACACCGAAGCCGGCCTCACCCAGGTCGCCTCCCAAGGCG
>JANYBX010000204.1 GCA_025360615.1 Opitutia bacterium | reverse complement strand
TTCGCATTTTACTGGATGAAAAAAGCGCTGATTACCGGCATCACCGGCCAAGACGGATCATATCTCGCCGAGCTGTTGCTCGAAAAAGGCTACGAGGTGCATGGCGTGATCCGCCGCGCCTCGACCTTCAATACCAGCCGGATCGACCACCTCTATCGCGATTCCCACGTGAACGGCGTGCGGCTTTTTTTGCACTATGGAGATCTCGCCGACTCTGTACAGATGGTAAAGTTGCTCTATGAACTTCAGCCGGACGAAATCTACAATCTCGGGGCGCAGTCGCACGTGCGTGTTTCCTTCGACATCCCGGAATATACGGGCGACGTCGATGGCCTCGGCGCGGTGCGCATCCTCGAGGCGATCCGTGAGGCGGGCCTCGTGAAAAAATGCCGGTTTTACCAAGCGTCCTCGTCGGAAATGTTCGGCAAGGTGCAGGAGGTGCCTCAGACGGAGAAGACGCCGTTTTGGCCGCGCTCGCCCTATGGTTGCGCGAAGATGTATGCCTACTGGCTCACGGTGAACTACCGCGAGAGTTACCATTTGCACGCCTCGAACGGCATTCTCTTCAACCATGAGAGCCCGCGTCGCGGCGAGACGTTCGTCACCCGCAAAATCACCCGTGCCGCCACCCGCATCAAAATCGGCCTCCAAGACTCGCTCTACATGGGCAACCTCGATGCCCGCCGCGACTGGGGTTATGCGAAGGAATACGTCGAGATGATGTGGATGATGCTCCAGCAGGATCAGGCCGACGACTACGTGGTCGCGACCAACGAGACTCACACCGTGAAGGAGTTTATCCAGGAAACCTTCGGCCTGCTGAATCTCGACTGGGAGAAATACGTGAAATACGACGCCCGCTACGAACGCCCCGCCGAAGTCGAGCTGCTCATCGGCGACCCGGCGAAGGCCAAGCGCCAGCTCGGCTGGGAGCCGAAAGTGAAGTTCAAGGAACTCGTGAAGATCATGACCGAGGCCGACCTCGAACTGGCGAAACGCGAAGCCCAGATCGCGCAGTTGCCCAAGCTCTGATTGCTTCCCCGCTGCGTGGGAAACAGCCCGATTTTTTAAAATGAAACTCTTCATTGCAGGACACAACGGCATGGTCGGCGGCGCGCTCGTGCGTCGCTTCTCCAGCGAGCCCAGCGTCGAGCTGGTGCTTCGCAGCCGGCGCGAACTCGACCTCACGTCGCCCAGCGCCGTCGAGGGATTTTACGCCGCGGAGAAACCCGACGTCGTCATCGTCGCCGCCGCGAAAGTCGGCGGCATCCACGCCAATAACATCTACCCGGCCGACTTTCTCTTCGAGAATCTCGCCATCGCCAGCAGCACGATTCACGGCGCCTACCGCACGGGAGTGAAGCGTCTCCTCTTCCTCGGCAGCTCGTGCATTTATCCGAAACACGCGCCGCAGCCGATGCCCGAAGACTGTCTCCTTACCGGCCCGTTGGAGCCCACCAACGAGGCCTACGCCATCGCCAAGATCGCCGGCCTCAAGCTCGCGCAGGCCTACCGCAAGCAGCATGGCGTGCTCTTCCACTCCGCGATGCCGACGAATCTCTACGGCCCCGGCGACAACTACCATCTCCAGAACTCGCACGTCATGCCCGCGCTCATCCGCAAGTTCCACGAGGCGAAACAAGCCGGCCGGCTCGAAGTGGTGGCGTGGGGCAGCGGCACGCCGAAGCGTGAGTTTCTCCACGTCGACGACCTCGCTGACGCCTGCGCTTTCCTCCTCAGCCGCGACGATCCGCCCGACTGGATCAACGTCGGCACGGGCACCGATGTGACCATCCGCGAACTCACCGAATGCGTCGCCGCTGTTACCGGCTTTCCCGGGAAAATCGTCTGGGACGCCACGAAACCCGACGGCACGCCGAGAAAACTGATGGATGTTTCCCGGCTGGCCGGGCTCGGCTGGCGCTCGAAGATCACCCTGCGTGAAGGCGTGGAGAAAACCTACGCCAGCTTCCTCGCCGAGCAGGCGGCGGGCACGCTGCGGGCGTGAGTTTTGCAGGGAACCGCCCGGGTGACGTGGCATTGACGCGCGGCGACAGTTACGACACGGCTTGTCGGCAGTTCAGCCCTCCAACTCGCAGCATTCATCCCCCCACCATGGACACTCCCCCTCCTACCGTCGCGCCCGTTGTCGAAGATCGCACCGTCGCGATCCTCAGTTACATCACCATCATCGGATTTATCGTCGCGATCGTCATGCACGGCAGCAAAAAGACCCAGCTCGGCTCCTATCACCTGCGGCAAGTACTCGGCTTGATTGTGACCGGCGTGGGCTTTGGCCTGTGCGTGATCGTGCTGGCCTTCATTCCGTTCATCGGCTGGCTGGCAATCATGGTGGGCTGGCTGTCGCTGCTCGTCTGTGTGATCATGGGTCTGATCGCTGCCGCCAGCGGCCAGATGAAACCGGTGCCTGTTCTCGGTGAGCATTACCAGAAATGGTTTACGGGCGCTTTCGCCTGATCATCCAGCCTGTTTCTTGTTTTCTTCAAAGGCCGCGCGATTTTTGTCCGCGGCCTTTTTCATTCTTGCGCCCCGCGCCGCACTTTGCGGCCATGACCCCTCGCCATGATTTCCCCCGAGAACGTCAACCAAATCGAATCCATCAAGAAGCGCGCCGGGCATCTATGGAGGTTTCTTTGACGTCGACCAAAAGCAGCGCGAGATCGAGGCCATGGACGCGCAGATGGGTGCGCCCGATTTCTGGAACAGCAACGACCGCGCCCAGAAACACATCGCGAAACTCAACGGCCTGAAGAAGGCCGTGCTCCCCGTCGTCGCGTTTCAGAAGAAACTCGACGACATCGCTATGATGCTGGAGCTCATCGCGGGTGAAGACGTCGCCGCGCAGGAAACCTACGACAAGGAACTTGGCACCACCGTCGCCGCCCTCGTCACCGAGCTCGACGAACTCGAGATCGCGTCGTTCCTCACCGGCCAGTTCGACCGCAGCAACGCCATCTTCTCCATCCAGTCCGGCGCCGGTGGCACCGAGGCGAACGACTGGGCCGACCTCATGTTTCGCATGTATTCGCGCTGGGCCGAGCGCCGCGGATTCGGCGTTGAGCTCATGGATGTGCAGCCCGGCGATACCGCCGGCATCAGCAAGGCGACCATCCTGATCAAAGGCGAAAACGCCTACGGCTACGCCAAGGCCGAGCGCGGCGTCCACCGCCTCGTGCGCATCAGCCCCTTCGATTCGAACAAGCGTCGCCACACGTCGTTCTGCGCCGTCGATGTCGTCGCCGAGATCACGGATGAAATCGTCATCGATATTCCCGAGGACGAAATCCGCACCGACGTTTACCGCTCCTCCGGCAAAGGCGGCCAAGGCGTCAACACCACGGACTCCGCCGTGCGCCTCACGCACATCCCGACCGGGGTGGTGGTCGTCTGCCAAAACGAGCGCTCCCAGATTAAAAACAAGGCCACCGCGATGAACGTCCTCAAAGCCCGGCTCTACGAGCGCAAGCAGGACGAGCAGCGCGCCGAGATGGACAAATTCTACGGCGAAAAAGGCGAGATCGGCTTCGGCGCGCAGATCCGCAGCTACGTGCTCCAGCCCTACCAGATGGTGAAAGACCTTCGCACCGGTATCAGCACGAGCGACACGCAAGGCGTGCTTGACGGCGACCTCGACCGCTTCGTCAACGCCTGGCTCCGCGCCGGCTGCCCGCGCCATCGCAACAAGGATATTCAGATGGAGGAGTAATTCAGGAGCACACGCGGCAAAACATCTTCCCGTTTTGCTCTTCTTGGTTTCCTGGCTTCTGAATTCAGCTCCATGCCCGACTTGTCCCACGAACACCTGCGCGCCGCCTTCGCCGCGCAGTCGCTTTTCGAGGACAAAACGTGGCAGCTCTCGCCCGACGCCTGGCCGCTGACCGCCGAGCAGCACGCCCAGCTCGAAGTCATCGGCCCCGCGTGCTTCGAGTTTCACCAGGCACTGGAGACACTCTATCTTCGCTCGGTTGCAGGCAAAAATCTCCTCCGCAACAAACCTCTCCTTACTCCGTGGGTCGCGGACTATCTCGACCGCGGCAAGCCCCCGCACCTGATCGCGCACGCCCGCGATCCGAAAAATCGCGGTGCGTTTCCCACGGTCCTGCGCCCCGATCTGCTCCTCACCGACGAAGGCTTCGTGATGACGGAACTCGATTCCGTCCCCGGCGGCATCGGCCTCACGGCGTTTTTGAACCGGCTCTATTCCGGCCCATCCGATGGGGGCGGGGTGCCCTCACCCCGCATCGACGCGTCCATCCTCGGCGCGGGCGATGCGATGATCAAAAATTTCCACGCCTCGCTCGCCGCGCTCTGCCCGGCCGAGCGCAATCCGCTCATCGCCCTCGTCGTGAGCGAGGAAGCCGCCACCTACCGCCCCGAGATGACGTGGCTCGCGCATCAACTCCAGCTCCTCGGCCACCGGGTTTTTTGCCTGAAGCCCGAGGATATTTTTCCCCTCGAAAACGCGCTGTTCTTCGATGCCGACGGCAACCCCGAAAAAATCGACGTCATCTACCGCTTCTTCGAACTTTTCGACCTGAAGAATCTTTCGACCGAGCGGTTTTTCTTCGAGGCGTGGGCCGCGGGCGAAGTCGCCATCGCGCCGCCGATGCGGCCGTTCCAAGAGGAGAAACTCGCCTTCGCGCTCTTCCATCACCACCTGCTCGCGGACTATTGGGCTGAGGCGCTGAGCAGTCGCGCGCTGAAACTTCTCCGCACGCTCATCCCGCCCTCGTGGATCATGGACTCGGCGCCGCTACCGCCCGGCGCGGTGCTCGATGCGCCGCGCGTAGCCGGTCGCGCGCTGGTGGATTGGCGCGATCTAGCGGCGGCGACGCAAAAGGAGCGCGACCTCATCATCAAAATTTCCGGCTATCACGAGACCGCTTGGGGCGCGCGGAGCGTGGTGCTCGGCAGCGATTGTTCGCGCGAGGAGTGGCAGCAAGGCATCGAGCGCGCCATCGGGTTCGCGCCGACGAATCTTCACATTCTCCAAGCCTACAAAAAACCGCGCCGCATCGAGCATCGCCTCTATCCCGGGAGCGCGACCGCCCCCGGTCGCATTCAGGGTGAAGCGGACGAGGGTGCTCGCGCTCCCATTTCAGCCGCTACCTCTCCCGAAGCCTTGCTCAGGGCAGGGCGCCTCCGGCTCTGCCCCTACTATTTTGTCGTCGCCGGGCAGACTCGGCTTTCGGGAGCACTCGCGACGTTTTGCCCGCCTGATAAAAAAATTATCCACGGAATGCAGGACGCCGCCCTGCTGCCGTGCCGCCTGATATAGTCTGGCGGCGTTGCCAGCAGCTCGTGGTGTCGGCCCGACTTACGCCGCGATCTGTTTCCGGCCCGGGCGCGCGAGGAGTTGGGCGAAGAAACGATCGCGGCGGCTGCGGGCGGCGTTGATGTCTTTCGTGCCGAGGGAGCGCCGGATGCGCTGCCTCGTGAACGCCGTCGGATAAAGCGTGTAGTGGAGAAACCACGTGCCGTTGTTAATCCACAGGTGATGGTTCGGGTTTTGCGCGCGAACGCGGATCCCGGACAGTTGGGCGAGCTTGGTCATGTGGCGTGATTTTCGTGGGGGAGTTAATCGCGCAACAGGGGGGGTAAAAACAAAAAACCGATCTGGGCATCAGATCGGTTTCGTCTTTGGGAGCGTTCTTGGTTCGCCGCCCCGGAGAGGGCTGCGCACATCCGGGGTTGCCCCCGATCCACCGTGGCCGCTCCCGGCCCGGTTGGCGGAATCGGCGTTGTTAAGACCGACTCGTTCCTGATGCGAACGGGAAGGTGTCAATCTCGTGACGCTCGTCCAGACTTTTTTCTGCGCGCGGCACGTCATCGCCGGCCGCGTTATTTCGCGGGATGTTCCTTCGCGTAGTGCTCGCGCAGAAGATCGTGGCCGAAGTCGCCTTTGAATTCGCGGAAGACGGTGTGGATGTGGTTCGCGTCGTTTTGCGAATTGTCGAACTCGATGAGGAACGCCGGTCCTTGAATGCGATAATAGTTCGCTTGGCCGCGCTCGAAGCCGCCGGCCCAGGCAAAGGTGAGCTGTCCGAGCCCGGCCGCCGTCGCCTGCGCGAACGTTTCCTCGGCGAGTTCGGGGCGGTAGCGGGCGAGATAGAGTTTCACGAGCTCATGGAGTTTTTCGCGCTGGGCGGGTTTGAGCTGCTCGGCGGCGATGCCGGCCGGGGTGAGCGGCTCCACGCGTTTGCCGTTGGTCGTGAGGATTTCGTTGGGCGCTTTGTCGGTGAAAACGGCGGTTTTGCGCTGCGCTTCGTCGAGGGATTTCACGAAGGCCCGGCCGAGATCGTCTTCCTCGGCGAGGGGGCGTTCGCCCTGGCGCGGGCCGGCGCGGACTTCCGCCGGGTTGCTGCCGATGAAGGACGGGGCGAAAAACACGTGAGCGCCATCGACGACGGTGAAGTTAAACGAGAGATGGTGTCCCTCGAAGCGCCAGCCCCACGGCTGGGTGGCGGAGGGCTCGCCGAAAATCGTGATGAAATAGCCGTTGGGATCGCGCCGGCCCGGGGGCTTGTCGCCTTCCAGTTCCTTCAGCACGAGTTCCATGGACATGATGGCCTCCGCGCGGGCGAGGCCGCGCTGGCCGAGCCCGGTGCGCAGCAGGGCGATTCCCAGATCGTGCTGCGCGGCGTCCATCTGCCGAAAGGGCAGGCCCTGCCGCGCAATCGGGACGAAGTTCCAGTTTTCCCGCTCAGTGGCGGTGAGGGCGTAGGTCGCCTGTTTCTTTTGGTCGGGGTTGAGAGGGGCGAGAAATTTTTGCGCGGCGGCGAGCATATCGGTCGCGGGCGCGTGGGCGCGGGCGACGGTGGCGAGGAAGGCGAGGCCGAGGGCGGCGAGCAAACCGCGTGGGGTGGGGCGCATGAGGCTGATGAAGCGCAGGGTGGGCTCGCGCGCAAGCCAGCTCAGCGGGTCTCTGGGGAGGCGCGCATCCCGGCGTGGTTTTTACCTGGGGAAACGGGATCAATCGGCTGGGCCGGGGTGGACGAAATTTTATTGGTCTGCCGACGCGGAGCCCTGCAAAAGCGGGACCGATGTAGTGACTTTTCTCGCACAAGTGTCGACTGGGTTGAAGGTGAAGGGTTTTTAGCACCCAGTGGAATTCATGTTGGGGTCCGCGCGGCTGGTCCTCCAAGCCCCGCCAGCCCTTTTGCGGAAATCGACGCCGAAACTTATGAGCGTTCTGCCAGGGCACCCTGCCTGCATTTCCGAATCGCCAAAAAAATAAAACCCGCGGCCAGCCGAAAATCGGCGGACCGCGGGCGAACACACACAACAGCTCAGCCGTTTCAGCCGAGCAAAGTCTGCCATTGGTTCTCGCGGGCGCGGCGGGCGATCTTCAGCGCGCCGAGGGCGACGAAATCCTTGTAGTTGTCGCCGAGCACCTGCACGCGGGGGTTCTCAAAACCTTCCTCGAGGAGCTTGGCTTGCAACGCGACGCCGAAGCCTTTCGTGAGGCTGCCGCCGCCGGTGACGATCACGTTTTGGAGGAGTTCGGCCACCGTCTCCGGCTCGGCGCGGCTGATGAGGTCGCGCGTCATCTCAAAGACTTTTTGGAGCAGCGCATCACAGCCGGCGCCGACTTGGGCGGTGACGTCGATTTTGCGCGGCTTGCCGCCGACCATGACCGTGGTGATCGCGGGCGTGGCACCGTCTTCGGCGAGCACCCACGAGTGGTGCTCCTTGATTTCACGAATGCGACCGAGCGTGAGCCCGCACTCGGGATATTCGGCGAGGATGCGGTCGAGGATGATTTGATCCACGGCGTCGCCGGCGAAAGGCACGCTCAGTTGATCGTCCACCGTCGGGTAGTGGCCTTGCACGAGACACACGTCGGTCGAGCCGGCGCCGATGTCGATGTAGAGGGAGTTGACCACCGGATCGTTGTAGTTCGCATCGGAGATGCGCGCGTCGTTCCGATAGCCGAGGGCCGCGAGAAACGGCTCCGGCACAAAAATGACCTTGGTAAACAAGCCGCGGAAGGCCGTGCGCGCGCTTTCGCGGGCGGAGAGATCGGAGCTGGCCGGCATGCCGATGACGGCGCGGACTTCGCGACCCGGGACATTCAGGGATTCGCGCAGGTGCGTCGCGAAGAGGCGGGCGGAATCCTGTTCGTGAATCACGCCGCCTTTCAAGGGACGGACGAGCGTGAGATTTTGTTTATGTTTTTGCGCGAGGCGGCCGAAGAGCACCTTGCTGTCGCCGGGAAGAATGCCGTTGAGCACGTCGTCCTTGGCGTAGCCGACCACGGTGGGGATCAGCTCGCGCGCCGGTTTGGCGTTCGAGCCGCGCGGGGAGGACATCAGGCAGGAGGTGTTGGTGCCGAGATCGAGACCGACGAGCAGGGTGTCGGAAATGGCGGGACGTTCTGCATCGAGCACGGCGGCGCCGGCGTGGGCTTTGGCTGAGTTCGCTTTCATAGGGACTGGGCTTTTGGGTTGGAGCTATCGTGGGTGTTCGTGGATCAGCCCGCCGCGAGAGCCGCGAGCGGCTGGGAGGCGTGGGCTGGAAATCTTTGCGCGCGGAAGGCCGCTGAGCGTTCGGACTCTTGGAGCGCGTCGAGCAGGTCGGGCACGTCGTCGAGCGGGATGCGGCGCCTCAGATGGAGTGTGCCGCTCGCGCCGGCGCGGACGTTGTCGGCGCGAATCGAGGCCAGCACCAAGCGCCGCGACAGCATCGCTGCCGCGACTTGCTCCTGCGCTTTGGCGAACAGTTCGCGGAGCAAATTTCGGCACACTTCCCCCGTCGAGCCGCACGTCGCGGACCATTCGCGGATCAGCGAGGGCAACGCTTCTTGTAGCAACGCCATCGCTTCGGACTCGCGACCCTCGCAGCGCATCACGCAGCTTTCGCGCACCCCATGTTCGATCTGTTTCCAAATCGACGCAGCGTCGCGAGCGGACGCCATGGGCACGGTTGAAACGAGGAGTGACATGTTCGCCGGCAATTTAGCAATGGCCATGCCAGCGACACATTGCCCTGATTTACTGATACTTACAAACAGCTAGGCAAAATCGCATCAGCGTCGCGAAGACGTCGCCTGACTGAAACCGGCAAAATTCGCCGCCGATTTACCGCTCGGCCTCGCGCTCCAAATCTCAAAAAACACCGCGCACGCCAGTGCTCTCGTATCACTCGGGCGTCACCGCCGGCTGTTTTTTTGGCCTCGGCTCGACCCACAGCCGGATCACCAGCTCCGCGAGATTTTTCATGCTCGTGCGCTGCAATCCCTCGTGCCGCACCGCCTCTTTGAAAACGGGCACCGCCCCGCTCCGCTCCGCGTAATAACGCCACAATTCTCCGTCCAGCCGCGTCGCCGCCGCATGGTCGTCCCCCACCTGTTGCACGAGCGCGCGAACTTTTTCCTGCCAGAACTGTCTCTCGTCGCGATGACCCTGCCAGTAATCGAACACCCGCTGCTCACTCCGGTTGAGACTCATGCCGCCACCGTGCTTCACGATGGCTTAAAAACAACCGCAAATCCCCCGTGTTACGACGGCGTTGCATTTCCCCTTCGATCCTGAATAAGTTTTTAACGTCTTAACCCTCCCCCTCCCTTCAACCATGTGGCAAAAATTCAAAGAGCAAATCCTCGTTATCCTTGTTATCGCCGGCCTCGTGATTGGCGCGAGCGTCTGGCTTAACCAAAAGACCGTCACCGAACTCAACGCGCAGCAGGAGCTGAAACTCGCTCCCCTCCGCGAGCAAAACGACGCCCTCAAGGTTTCCGGCGAGGAAACGCGCCGCCAACTCGACGCCACCAACAAGCTCCTCAAGGACGCCGTCGCCAAGCGCGAAGCCGACATGTTCCGCACCGACGAGGAAGTCCAGAAGCTCAACGTCGAGCGCATGGACGCCCTCGCCGAAGCCATCGCGAAGAAAGTCCAGCCCTACAATCCTCTCCCCAAGTCGCCCGAGGAAGCGGAGAAAATGCAGAACGAGCAGGTGGATAAAGTCTCCACCCGCATGACCGACAAGATCCAGCCCATCCTCGCCGAGATGTCGAAGGACCAGAACCTCACCCGCGAATCCATCGCGAAATACAGCGAGCGCATCTCCGATCAAGTCGGCAACGTCCTCACCGCCGAGCTCGCGAAAAACCAGCAGTTGAACAACAACCTCCAGCAGACTCAGGCCGCCGCGCAGGACGCGATGAAGCTCTCGCACGAAATCACCGCGCTCTATCTCAGCTCCTTCAAGGATCAGGGCCTCATCACCCGCCTCCTCACGCTCCCCGCCAACATCGTGCGGGATGCCGCCAGCCTCAGCATCGTCTCCAGCAGCGACCGCAAGAAGGTCGAGGAAGACATCGTCAGGAAGATGAACGAAATCGAGTCGCGCATGACCGTCATTCAATCGCAGAACCCGAAGAAATAATTAACGAGGCGGATCTTTCTTCCTCCCCGCTTCAAGCCACGCGCCGCCGCGTGGCTTTTTTCTTTTCCGGAGCGGCTGGCGCCACTCACCCGACTCACTGCGTCAGATAAAACGGAGCGGGCAGCTTGAACGTGCGCTCCGCCAATCCGCCCGCGAGATCGCTCTCCTGATCCCCGATGTTGGCAATAATCACCCGCCCCTCGGCAATCAGCCGGCGCCTCGTCTCGGTTTTGAACTTCTCGGTGGAGTCGCTCGATTCGTTGGGCTTGAAAAATAATCCCGCATAGTCGCCCAGCCCCGCCGCGCGCAGATTTTTCTCCGTGCCGGGCCGGGCGCTCTCGCGCCGACCGGTGATGAAGACGATCTCCACGCCCAGCTTTCGGGCCGACTCAAACACCGTCAGCGTCGCGGGAATGACCGGTGCCTCCGCCCGCGCCACCCACGCATCCCACACGGCCGGCACGTAGCCGAAATCATTGGGGCGCATAGTGGGCAGGTTGGAGAGCACCGTCTCGTCGATATCGAGCACCAGCGTGAGCCGCTCGCCCGGCGTTCGCCGCGCGGCCCGCTCGGCGATGAACTGCGCCGCCGGCGCGGCGGCGGCCGCCAGCTCGCGGTCGTAGGCGCCGGACTCGACGTAGGAGATGATCTCC
>JANYBX010000125.1 GCA_025360615.1 Opitutia bacterium | reverse complement strand
CACTTGCGGAGCAGTTGCGCGATGCGCTCGTCGAGCGCGGTGACGCCCGCTCGCGCGTCGACCGTGAAGAGAATCGCCGTAGCCGCCTCGATGGCGAACCGCACCTGCTCTTCCGAGGCCTTGGTGATGTTGGCCGGTGTGTCGCTGCCGGTCAGGCCGATGCCGCCGGTGTCGAGCAGAGTGAAAGCGCCATCGGCCACCTCCGCCGCGACGACATCGCGGGTCACCCCGGGCATGTCGTGGACGATGGAAATGCGCTTGCGCGCCAGCCGATTGAACAGGCGGCTCTTGCCCACATTGGGGCGGCCAACAATGGCGACGGTGCGCGGTGCGGTGTGCATACGCCCACACCTTGTGCAGGAAGCGCGCGCGCAATCAAGTGTTCCCTGCGCGAGGTGCGACTTGCCAAGTCACGCCGCCCCGCCCAAGTTGCCGCCTCCCATGTTCGAGAATCTCACCGAAAAACTTTCCCAGGCCCTGCGCAATCTGCGCGGCGTCGGCCAGCTGACCGAGGAAAACATGGCGGACACCCTCAAGGAGGTCCGCGCCGCCCTGCTCGCCGCCGACGTGCACTTCAAAGTCGCGCGCGAGTTCGTCGACCGCGTGCAGCTCCAATGCGTTGGCCAGCAGGTCCTCAAGACCGTTACGCCCGGCCAGCAGATCGTCAAAATCATCAACGACGAGCTGGTGAAACTCCTCGGCGAGGGCACGACGGAGTTGTCGGTCAAGCGCCCGCTGAAAGTCCTGATGGTCGGCTTGCACGGCTCGGGCAAAACGACCTCGACCGCCAAACTCGGCAAGCTCCTCAAGAAACGCGGCTCTCGCCCGTTCCTGGTCGCGTGCGACGTTTATCGTCCCGCCGCCATCGACCAGCTCGAAATTCTCGCGAAGCAGGAAGAGCTGGGTTTCTACGCCGACCGCGTTTCAAAAGACGTGCCCGCCATCGGCGGCGCCGCGCTCGCGGCAGCGGACGCAGCCGGGACGGATTGCATGATTTTCGATACGGCGGGCCGTCTCCAGATCGACGCCGACCTGATCGAGGAAGTTAAAAAACTCCGCGACCGGGTGCGACCCGACGAGGTGTTTCTGGTCGCCGACGGCGCGCTCGGCCAGGAAGCGGTCAACGTCGCGAAGGCGTTTCACGACGCGCTCCAACTCACGGGCATCATTCTGACGAAGATGGACGGCGATGCGCGTGGCGGCGCGGCGCTCTCGATTAAAAGCATCACGGGCGTGCCGATCAAATTCGTCGGCACCGGCGAGAAGACGGGCGACTTCGACACGTTTTATCCCGACCGCCTCGCCTCGCGCATCCTCGGCATGGGCGACGTCGTCTCGCTCGTCGAGCGCGCGCAGGAAAACATCGACCAAAAGGAAGCCGAGCGCATGGCGGAAAAAATGCGCAAGGCGGATTTTAACCTGGAGGACTTCCTCGCGCAGATTCAGCAGATCAAAAAAATGGGCTCGATGCAGAGCATCGTCGGCATGATGCCGGGCATGAGCGGCGTGCAGTTGCCTGACGATTCCGAGCGCCAGATGGGCCGCACCGAGGCGATCATCAAGTCGATGACGCTGCAGGAACGCCGCAAACCCGACGTGCTCAACGGCAGCCGCCGCCAGCGCATCGCCAACGGCGCGGGCGTGAAAATCGTCGAGGTGAACCAGCTCATCAAACAATTCCAGCAGATGCAGAAGATGATGAAGATGTTCAAAGGCGGCGGCGCGAAAAAGATGATGCGCCAGATGGAGGCGATGAAAGGCAAGGGCGGTTTCCCTGGGATGTAGGCGCCCGCGACCGGGGAACACCGGCTGGCGCGCGCATTTCTACGTAGTGGCGCGCCGCACTTTCGCTTTGCGACCCTTCCGCCGGGTCGCACACACTCCGGACTTGCTCGACCGCAAGCAGATCCTCCTCCCGTGGTTTATCTTTGTTTTGGCGCTAAGCGCGGCGGCCGCGCCGCTCCGAGTGGGCATCGATGTGAGCGGGGAGCCCCTGACTTTCGTCGACGCCAAGGGCGTGCCCACCGGCTTTGCGGTCGAGATCATGAACGGCATCGCGCGGGAGATGCATTTTGAGGTGATCTATACGGTCAAGCCCTGGGTGGATATGATGGAGGACTTTAAAGCCGGGCGCCTCGATGCGCTTGCCAACATCACGTATACCACCCAACGGACCACCTTCATCGAGTATACGGTTCCCCACCTGGTGATGAAGGGCGGCGTCTTCGTGAGAAAAGGAAACACGACGATCAAAACCGCCGCCGACCTGCGCGATCATCGAATCGCGGTCAAGCTCGCCAGTTCCCCTTATACTTATCTCGAATCCCACGGCTGGCTGGGCACCGTGGTCCCCGTGGCGAGCCTGCGCGATGCGCTCCACGCGATCGCCGACGGCCGGGCCGATGCCACGATCGACGCGCGGGTCATCGGGGTGAAAAACATCCGCGACGATCGACTCAACCTTGAGGCACCGGACATCGAGGTTCCGGAGTTTGCCCAGCCCACGCATATCGGCCTCCACCCCGGCGATTCCGTGCGACTCGCCCTCATCAACGAAGGCTTGGCGCGCCTTCACACCAACGGCACCTACGATCGCATCTACGACAAATGGATCGGCCCCCTCGAACCACGCCGCATGCGGCTCCGCGACCTTCAACCCTACTTTCTGCCCGCTGCACTTTTGCTGGCTATCATCGCCGGCGCGTTTCTCTGGCAACGTCGGTTGTTGCGCCGGCTCGCCCGCCGCACCGCCGCACTGCGCCAAAGTCAGGAACAACTTACCCTCGTGCTCGAAGGCAGCGAGGACGGTTTTTGGGATTGGGACATGCGCACGGGCCACGTCGAGCGGAGTGAACGCTGGGCGTCGATGCTCGGCTACACCTTGGCGGAAATCCCGCCGTTCCTCGACCGTGGCAGCGAGCTCGTGCATCCCGATGACCGGCACCTCCTCAAGGAACTCCACACGCAACGCGCGGCGGGGACTCAAGGCGGCTCCAATGCCGAATACCGGATGCGCACGAAGTCCGGCGCGTGGCGCTGGATACTCAACCGCGGCAAAGTCGTCGCCCGCGCGCCCGACGGCACGCCGCTGCGCATGGCGGGCACGCACACCGACATCACCGACCTCAAGCAAACTCGCGAAGAACTCCTGCGGCAGGAAGTGCTGTTTCGCTTCATCTACGAACACGCGCCCGTGGGGCTGTCGTGGCTGAAACGCCGCGAGGAAATCAGCCGCGTGGTCAACCCCGCGCACGAGCGCATCACCGGCGTGCCCGCGGCCAAATCGCGCGACACGAGTAACTACGTCTCCGCCAGCCATCCCGGGGACCGCGCCCGCCAGCGCGCCCTTGAGGACCGCCTCTATGCGGGCGAGATCGATCATTTCTCGATGGAGAAACGCTACGTCCACCCCGACGGCCAAGTCGTGTGGGCGATGCTCACGATGCACCTCCACCCGGATCCCATCACCGGCGACGTGCAACAAGTCACCACGCTCGTCGACATCGACGAACTCAAGCGCACCGAGGCCGAGCGAGAGACCCTGCGTTTGAAAATGCTCGAAACCCAGAAGCTCGAAAGCCTCGGCGTGCTCGCCGGCGGCATCGCGCACGATTTCAACAACCTCCTCACCGTCATCCTCGGCAATGCGACGCTCGCCCGTGACGACAGCGAGGTGGAAGATGATCGCCTCGTGCAAATCGAGGCCGCCGCCCGCCGCGCCGCCGACTTGTGCCGCCAGATGCTCGCCTACGCCGGCAAGGGGAATTTCCTGATTCAACACATCGATCTCAGCACGCTCGTGCGCGACACGGCGAACCTGCTCAACGTCTCGATCAGCAAGAAAGTCCGCGTTACGCTTGATCTCGCCACTCGCCTCCCGGCCATCCGCGCCGACGCCTCCCAACTTCGCCAGGTCGTGATGAACCTCGTGATCAACGCCTCCGACGCGCAGGGCGACCAGACCGGCGAGATTCGCGTAAGCACGAGCCTCACCCGGCCCGAACCGCGCACTGCCGCCGTCGTGCATTCCTTCGACCTGCCGGACGGCGACTGCGTGTGCCTCGAAATCGCCGACACCGGCCAAGGCATGAGCCCGGCCACGCTCGCGCGTATCTTCGATCCTTTCTTCACCACGAAATTCGCCGGTCGCGGACTCGGGCTCGCCGCCGTGCTCGGCATCGTGCGCGCCCACCAAGGCGCGCTCACCGTGGAGAGCGCGGTCGGCTGCGGCACGACCTTCCGGTTGTTTATCCCTGCCGCCCCGACCGGCACGGCACCGACGACGCCGGTCAATTCCACCGTGCCGTTTGCCCATCGGCCCGGCGCCTCCGTGCTCATCGCCGACGACGAACCCTCCGTGCTCGCCGCCGCCGACACGATTCTTCGCCGGCACGGTTATAAAACGGTGCTCGCGCGCGATGGCGTTGAAGCCGTGCGGTGTTTCCGGGAAAATTTCCGCCAGCTCAGTGCCGTTCTGCTCGACCTCACGATGCCCGGTCTCGATGGCGCGGAAGTGCTCCGCGTGATCCGCGCCGTGCATCCTGCCGCGCGCGTGCTCGTGATGAGCGGCTACAGCGAGCAGGACGTGATGACCCGCCTGCACGGCTTAGGCGAAGTCGCCGTCCTGCGGAAACCTTTCACGCAGGACATGCTGCTCGCGCGCATCGCGGCCGTCATTGGCGCGACCGGCACGGGCCGTTGAAACGACTCCCGGCGAACGCCGCGAGCGAGGGATTTCTCAGGGATTTTTAAGCACTGCGGGCAGTAATGCCTCCAGCTCCGTCGCCCAAATTTCATAGCCCTCGGCGGTGAGGTGCAGCTTATCGCGACTGAGCCCCTTCCAGTTGTCGCCCTCAGGCGTGAACTTCGCGGCGAGATCCAAATAGAACACGCTTTGCTGGTCCGCCAGCGGCTCGATGAGCTTGTTCGCGGCGGCCATTTTTTCAGTCGCGCGGGCGTTGGGCAGAATGCTCACGAGGACAATCTTGATGCCGGGAAACGTCGACTTGGTCGCGTCGATGACCGCCTTCACGCCGGCCGCGATGTCGCTGGGCGTATCGGCCGCATTGTTCGTCCCGATGAGCGTGACGGCGACCTTCGGGGCGAAACCTTTCAGGCTGATATTTTGCAGGCGCCAAAGGGTGTGCTGGGTCTTGTCCGAACCGAGGCCGAAATCGAGTGAGCGCTGCTCGAAATGCTGTTTCCACACGGGAGAACCCGCGCCCCACCGCCATTGTTCCGTGATGGAATCGCCGATGAAAATCAGATCAACCGGCTGGCCCTGCCTGAGGGTGAGGTAGTCGCCAAAATAAACCTGGTAGGCGAGTTTCGGGCGATAATTCTGATCGCTGGCGACCGTCGAAGTGGGAGGACCGGGCGGCGGGGCGACGGGTTCGTCAGCGGCGCGTAGCGATGGCGTGAAAGCAACCGCGAGGGTCGCCAGGAGGATGAAGGGGCGGTTCATTTTGAAATGCTCAGGGCATCGGGGGCGAATTGACAAGCCGCGTTGCCTGGGGGTCAGTCCGCACCCGCCGCCGTCCTCACGTGCCGGGTTGGACATAGGCGGCGGGGGCGAACAAAATTCGCTCCGCTCCGCGCGGGTCGCTCTCCACGTGCGGCGGCAGGTCGAAGAGCATCGTCGGGCGCTGCTCCAGCTCGAAGCGCGGCCACGGCGGGAGCGCGGCTGTATTCGGATTTCCCGTGCGCGCGAAAGCCAGCAGCGCCTCGCTCATGGCGTCCGCCACTTTTTGCGCCTGGGCCCCGCCCGGCGCGGTGAACTTGCTCCGGGCGATGTTGTCGAAGACGAGAGGAATATCGATCATGTGCGGCGCTTGCCATTTTCCGCCGTCCGCCGGCGACGGCCAGTTCACGCAGTAAACGAAAGTTGGCGCCCCACCCTGCCGCGCCCGGCGCTCGGTTTGGATCACAAAGCCTTTCCACGAGCGCGCGGCGGTCGTCGCCGAAAAGAAAACATCCGTCGCCGTGTAGCCCGGGTAGAGCCGGCGATACTCGGCGACGATTTTTTCCGGCGCGAGTTCCCCGAGAAATGGCTTCACGTGTTGCGTGATTTTTGAGGGCAGCGTTTCCCAGCTCAGCGAAAAGAGCGCGTCGTCGCCCGGCCCAATCAAGCTGCGCGTCTCGTCGTGGGTGTTACCCATCACCATCGGGATGTCGGCCGAGAGCGGCGAGGCATCGGGCGCAAACGGAGCGCGCGGTAGCACGGTGCCGTCAACGACGGGCGTCCAGTTCACGCCGCGCATCGCCGCCATCAGCCGCTCCATGGGCACCGCTTTGATTTCGGAGATACGCTCGGGTGCGAGGTCGAGCGCCTTGAGCAGATTCCGCGCGTCCTGCGTCGCGTGCTCGCGGGTGCGGCCCGTGAGTTGCTGGCCGCTCATCGTCCAGACGCGGTGAAACAATCCGCGCGCCACCGGCATCGCCATCAGCGTGGCGCACTTCGCACCGCCGCCCGACTGGCCGAAGATCGTGACGCAGCCGGGATCGCCGCCGAATTCCGCGATGTTGTCGCGCACCCAGCGCAACGCGAGGACGAGGTCGAGTTGCCCGGCGTTGCCCGACTCGGCGAATTCCGGCCCGGCGAGTTCCGCGAGGTAAAGATACGCGAAGCCATTGAGCCGGTGGTTCACCGTGACGACGACGACATCGCCGCGCCGCGCGAGCCGCACGCCGTCGTAAAGGTCTTCGTTCACCGAGCCGTTGCTGTAGGCGCCGCCGTGGAAATAAACGAGCACGGGGCGCTTCCGCCCGTCGCGCAACGCCGGCGTCCAGACATTGAGCCGCAGGCAATCCTCGCTCATCGCCACGCTGCCGGCCTGCGCGCGCCCTTGCGGGGCCATCGGTCCAAATTGCAACGCATCGCGGACTCCGCTCCATGGCCGGGGCGGCAGCGGAGCTTGGAAACGGCGGGCCGCCGTATCCGCGCCGTAGGGGATGCCCTTGAAGGCCGTGATGCCTTGGTCAACGTAGCCGCCGATCAGGCCCGCGGTGGTTTTCGCGCGCGGTGCCTCGGCGATCGCCGCTGCTACATCGGTTGCATCACCCGTGCGAATGACCGCCATGCCAAGAGCCACTCCCGCGTAAAACCGAAGCCAGGTCGTACGCCGCAGGATCGGGATTTTCACGAGGTGGCGATAGATCCGGCGGGCGAATCACACAAGCGCGTTTCCAAGCGAACGGACGTGCGTAGTCTTCCCTCTCGCAGCCAACACGTTTTTATCTGATTCGTAGCGTGCCCCCAAAGGATCGCCGATTTAGATGAAACTCACACCACCCACCGCCCGATTTGCCGCGAAGCCAGCGTTGCGCCTCTGTGCGCTGGTCGGCGCATTCTGGCTCTGGCCCATGCTCGCGACGGCGGCGGTGGACAACTGGACCAGCACCACGTCGGGCGCTTGGGGCACGGCGGGAAATTGGAGTGGCGGCGTGCCGATCAACACGAGCACGGTGACTTTCAACACCGCCGCCGGCCTTCAGACCAGCATCACCCTTTCAGCGGCGTCGACCGCGGACTCACTTTCCTTCAGTGCCGCCGGCGGGGCGAATGCCTACACGTTCGACACCGCTGGAACGGTGAACAACAACACCCTCACCCTCGCCAACGGCATTTTAAACGCCGCCGCCGCGACCCAAACGTTCTACAATGCCTTCACCCTGACCGGTGCCCAATTTTGGACCGCCAAAAGCGGCGTCCTGAATTTCAACGGCAACGTGAATCTCGGCACCGGCGGCGCTTCCTACGCGCTGACCTTGGACGGCCCCAACGCCATCTCCGTCGCCGGCCGCATCGCCGACGGCGGCGCCACGGCCGGCAGCCTCGTCTATTCGGGCACCAATAATCTCACTCTCACGGGCAACAACACCTACACCGGCGCGACCACCATCAGCTCCGGCACGCTCACCGCCGGATCAGCCAACGCCCTCGGCACGACCGCCGCCGGCACGACCGTTGCCAGCGGCGCCACCCTCGCCATTCAGGGCGGCATCACCATCGCCGAAAGCCTCACCCTCGCCGGGACCGGAGCCACCGCCAACACCGGCGCGATCGCCAACATCTCCGGCACCAACACGCTGAGCGGAACCATCGTCCAATCCGCCGCGAGCACCGTCACTGCCGCCGCCGGCACTCAGCTCGCGTTGTCCGGCGTCGTCTCCGGCAGTTTCCCCCTCAACTTCGGCAAAGGCACCGCCACCGGCACCATCGTGCTCTCGGGCGCGAACACCTACGTCGGTGCCACCAACATCAATGCCGGTACTTTGAAAATCCAAAGCTCCGGCGCGCTGGGCACCGCTGCCAACACCGGCAACACCACCGTCGCCAACGGGGCGACGCTCCAACTGGCCAACAACATCACCACGACCAACGCCGGCACCCTCATCCTCAACGGCACCGGCTCCGGTCTCGGTGCCCTGTATAACGTCAGCGGCAATAATCTTTGGAACAGCAACATCACCCTTGCTTCCAACACCACGATCTATTCCGCCGCGGCCGGCACCCTCTTCACCCTTGGCAACGCTTCCGCCACGAACCTCTTCACGATGGGTGCCAACACCGTCACCTTCGACGGTCCCGGCAACATCTGGCTCAACTCCGACGTCGGCGTGGCGGGCGACACCGGCGGCCTCATCAAAAACGGCACCGGAAAACTCACCCTCTACGGTTACAACACCTACTACACCGGCGCGACCATCGTAAACGCCGGCTCGGTCGATCTCCTCGTCGGCCCCTTCTCCGGCGCATGGCGTGGCATCAACGGCTCCCTCACCATCGGCGTCGGGCCTTCCAGTTCAGCCCTCGCCGGCACCGTCAACGTCAACATCGCCAACAACAGCTACGCCAACCAGATTTCCTCAACGTCGGCGGTGACCATCAACTCCGACGGCGCGCTCAATGTCGGCGCCGCCACCGGCCTCGGCGCGCTCACGCTCAACGGCGGCCAAGTCATCATCGCCGCCGGCGTCGCCATCACGCCCACCAGCAGCATCACCTCGAACACGAACAGCGCCGGGCAAACCTCCTTCATCACCGGCGGCCAAGTCACGCTCGGCGCTGCGACGACCATCACGGTCGCGCGGGACTCCACTATCACCAGCGATCTCACCATCAGCTCGGCCATCGGCGGAAACTCCATCGTCAAACAAGGCGCGGGCGTCCTCACCCTCACTTCGGCCAACACCATCACCGGCACCACCATCAGCGCCGGCACGATCAACGCCCAAGCCACCAACGCCCTCGGCACCACCGGTGCCGTCACCGTTGCGAGCGGAGCCGCCCTCCAAGTCCAAGGCGGCGTCAGCCTCGGCCAAACCTTGACCACCATCAACGGCACCGGCGTGTCCGGCAACGGCGCCATCCAAAACGTTTCCGGCAACAACACGATCACCGGCCCCATCACCGTCGCGAGCGCCAGCCGCGTCCAATCCGACTCCGGCACGCTCACCCTCGCGGGTGCCGTCGGCCTCGGTGCCAACAGCCTCAACGTCGGCGGCAGCGGCAACACCACCATCAGCGCCGCGATCACCGGCACCGCCGCCAGCAGTCTCACCAAAGACGGCGCCGGCACCCTCATCGTCTCCGCCGCCAACCCGTCCTTCCTCGGCTCCGTCACCGTCAACGCCGGCACTTTTCAGACCAACCTCGCCGGCGCTCTCACCTCCGCCAACGCCGTCACCGTCGCCGCCGCCGGCACCCTTTTCACGAATGGTTTCAACCAGACCGTCGGCGCCTTCACCGACAACGGCGCGCTTAACCTCGGCGTCGGCTCCACCCTCACCCTCACCGGAATTTCCGCCCTCAACGGCACCCTCTCCGGCAGCGGCACCATCATCCTCAACACCGGGTCGATCCTCACCCTCGGTGCCAATTTCAACAACCCCAACGTGAACTTCCAGCTCAACGGCGGCACCCTGAAGCTCAACGGCACGAACGACATTTTCGGTAACCTCGTCGTCAATTCGAGCTCCGTGATCGATTTCTCCGGCGGTGCCGTGGCCGACTTTGCCAGCGTCACGTTCGCCGGCGCTTCGATTCTCACCGTGAACAACTGGACCAACGCCGTGAGTTATTTCTACAGCAACTCCAGCATCGGCACCCAAGGCAGTGCGCCCGCCAACCAAATCGTATTCACCGGTTTCACGGGCAATGACACGCGCTGGAACAGCTACACCGACGGCCCCGACAACCTGAAGCAAATCACCCCCGTCCCCGAGCCGTCCACCTACGGCCTGATCTTCATGAGCCTCGCCCTCGGCGGAACGCTCCTCGTGCGCGCCCGCCGGAAAACCGCCGCGCTTCGCTAGAAATAATTGTAGGAGCGGCTTTACGCCGCGATGCCCGATGGTTTCGCCCGAACCCCGCGGCCGTCATTGCCCACATTGCCCCGTGGACACCGCCCGAATCCCGCGCCTATGCTCGGCTCGAAGATGACGTTCACCCTGCACTACGCCCAACGTGCCAGCGCGCAAAACGTGTGACAGCGGCCCCACCACCCCCGCGCACCGCCCCATGCTGAAAACCTATTTGAATTTATATGATGTGCTGATTGAAACATTTCTCTTGTTGTCTTCTAACTTCACTTATTGTCTGGCGATGTTGAATTTGAATCAGGATAAAGTAGTCAAAGTGCAAGCCTGGCTGGGGATGACATTTCTGCTTGGCGCAGGGTTTGTGGT
>JANYBX010000123.1 GCA_025360615.1 Opitutia bacterium | reverse complement strand
GACAGGAAGAAGACGCCGTACGGCGTCGACAGAATCGAGCGGGCGTCGATGCATCCGAGCTCCGTCGGAATGCGCTGGGGGTCCGCGAATGCGCCAGTGGTGTTGGTGCTGTCGGGGCCGCCGCCGACGAAGTACCAAACGGAGCCGCCCTTGAAGATGATCTTCTTGTCGTCGATATAGGCCATTCCGACGACGCGTCCGCCTTGGAATGCGGGAATCGTGAACGACCCGTTGAACGCGGGCGTTTCGCCGTCTGCGACGACGTCCGAAAAATAGATGTGTTCGTCGTCGGTGCCCGAGAGCCAAACGCGGTTGCCGGAAAACATGACGTGCGTCGCGCTCGGCGGAAGCTGCGAGGCGACCGTCGTCCCTGCCGCGCCGGTCGAATAGAGTACCTGTTGCACCTGCAGCGCCGCATCGCTCATGAGGTCGACTACGGCCGTCGCGAGCACCGAAAGAGTCGGATCGTTCACGTTGCCGGCGGGAACGGTGATGTCCGTTTGCCGGAAAAACGTCGAGCCGCCGGCGACGGTGCGATAGACGATGATCTGAACCTTCCGGATTCCCTTCAAAACGTCCGTTTTATTGGTGATGTTCAGGCACGGGAGAAACATCGACACGGTTCGGTTGGACCCGGTCAGCGTGACGGGGACGGGAAGCGACGGCGGGGAGCGCACCAGGCGTCCGTCGGCGGCCTGCCACTCGTAGACGAGCCGGTACTGATAGACGCCTCCTACGGTGAGTGACCCTGCGCCTACCGATTGCGTCGGGCCAGCCATTCGCGCGACGTCCGGCTCGTAGGCCATGCCCATCTCGACGACCGTGTCGCCGTCGTAGATAGACGGCGCGCCGCCCGACAAAACAAGCGTGTCGCCCACGACGTCGGCGACGGGTCGCGTCGCGGCCATCGTCACGGTGAGAAGCGCGCCGACGTACGAGTAGCTCGTCGCGCCGAGCACCGTCGAAGCGATCAGGTACCTGCCCGACGCGTCTTGCGGGGCGCTCGATAGTGACGATAGTGAGCGAGAGACCGGAACGGTTCCCGCTGCGCCTAGGGTCGGGGTTTGTCGAGGCGCCACGGTCGCGACGATTCGCGTGCTCGCCTGCAGATAGTTCCCGTCATCGTTCGCGAGGCCGATGTGCAGCAGGAACGCGCTTCCGTGCGTCCCGTGGATATTGGCTGCGAGCGTGTACGTGTGGCCGGTGATCGCGTCCTTGAACGGGCGCGATAGGCCAAACATCATGGGGACGTTGTCGCCCGCTCCGCTGAATCCGCCGCCGCTGGTCACCTCTCGCCAATAGATTGCCGTTCCCTGAACCGACCACGTGACCACGGCCGACGTGTTCGTGAGTATTTCGACGCCCACGTTCCAAGGCAGATTGGAGCTCGTCGTCGCGGTCCAAACGGTGCCGTTCGCGTTGACCGACAGCGTCGTCGGGTTGATGACGAAAAGCTTGACGGTGGAGACGTTGGATACCCAGGTCGAGTACGCGAGCCACAGGGAATTCGAGATGTCTCCACGAAGCGCGAACGCTGTGGTGCCGCTATCGTTGGAGATGTTCGATGGCGCCGTCGCCGTCGCGAGGCCCGACGTCCAGCTGCCTATCCAAACGGCGGCCCCACCGGTCGTAGACTGCCATGCGACCACAAACCGATTCGACATCGCGCAGACGTCGATGCCGGCGCCAGCCACGACACTTGTCGCGCTCGGCAAATCGGTTGCCGCGCCCCACGATAGGGCCGTCGTATCGAGAACTCGCGCGCGAATCTTCGTGTCTCGGTTGTAGACGACGATGGCGACGCTCCCAATGGCGACGACCTTTGGTACCCCAATCGTCACGGACGAAGACGAGTCGACAACGAACGATGAGAGCACCTTTGTGCCTGTCGCTTGGTTGACGACTTCGGCGCGGAGCAGCGTCGCGCCGCTCCCGAGGTCGCGCGACTTCGAGACGTAAACCGTGTATCCGTTCACCGAAGCGACGTCGCAATCCTGCGCCACGGGGTCGCCGACGGCCACG
>JANYBX010000122.1 GCA_025360615.1 Opitutia bacterium | reverse complement strand
CACGTGTTTGGCCGGCAGATGGCGGGGTTGGAGCACTTGCCCGCGAACTTGCGCGAAGGCCGCGTTTCGATCAGCCCGTTGAAATATCTCGGGGTTTCGGAGGAGGCGGAGCCGCCGGCGAAAACGCCGTGAGGGTCGGCCTCACCTCCGTGCTCGGCTCGAAGGCGCCGGTGCTCGACGCGAGCGCGCTCCTCGCCGTGAACGACCTCGGCCCGGCGGCAGAAACGTGGAGCTTCAACTCCATAAGCTACGCCTCGGGCCGCCATTATCACCGCAGTCTGAAGGAACTGGTGTGCCTGGGGGAGAAGGCGCGGTGACCGTGTCCAGTCGCATGGAATTCCAGCACGCGCGCTCACAGTGAAGTCGCTCTTTGGGGAGCGACGTGAATGCTTAAATCATCTGGCGATCCCAGTCATCATCAGCCCAACCGCAGAGATCGGCGACTAGAGTAGCGCGTTCCTCCAGTGGGAGTTGCTCAATGGCTGATTTGATTTCCTGCACGGTGCTCACGGCGGAAACGTTGCGTAGGCGGTCAGGCTTTGGCAAAATGGGATTTCTTCCGGGGGCGGGCCCTTTGCTTTTTGAAGCCTGAAGAGGAGACGGGTTGCCCGGTTCGTTTTTTGCGCTACGGAGTGCGGGGAGGTTTGCGTAAACGGACCGCGAGGTCCGTTCTCCGTAAATCAAAAAGCACGGAAACGTTGATGCTCCCCGCTGATCCAACTCCACCGGCTGTCGCTGGCCCGGAACCGTCGTCAGTCGGAACTGAAAAAACGCATCACCCCGCGAAGGCGGCGACAAAATCGTCGACGGCCATGGCCTCCAGTTTCGTCCGGTCGTCGAAGAGCGATGTGAGCTGGGCGGACCGATCTTTTCCGTAGTGCGCGGTGAATGCCGCCTCGGCTTTTTGCTGGAGGAGGGGGATGCCGTCTTTTCTCCGGCGGCGGTGGCCGATGGGGAAGTGAACTTCGATGCGGTCCGTTTTTGTGCTGTCGCGAAAGAAGACTTGGATGGCGTTGGCGATGGAGCGTTTTTCGGGGTCGAGGTAGTCGCGGGAAAATTGCTGGTCTTCGGTGACGATCATCTTCGCGCGGAGGTCGTCGATGCGCGGGTCGGCGGCGACATCGTCCTCGTAGTGGTCGGCGGTGAGGTGGCCGAAAATCAGGCCGATAGCGGTCATGTATTGGAGGCAATGGTCGCGGTCGGCGGGATTATTTAACGGGCCGGATTTGTCGATGATGCGAATCGCGGATTCGTGCGTGGTGAGCTCGATACGCTCGATGGCGGCGAGTTTGTTTTTGACGAAAGGGTGGAGTTGCACGGCGCACTCGACGGCGGTTTGCGCGTGGAATTCGGCCGGGAAGGAAATCTTGAAGAGGATGTTTTCCATCACGTAGCTACCGAGGGGGCGGGCGAGTTTCACGGAGTTGCCCTTGAAGGAGACATCCTGGAAGCCCCAGGTTTTCGCGGTGGGGACGGAGGGGTAGCCCATCTCGCCGGTCATCGCGATGAGGGCGAGGCGGACGGCGCGGCTGGTGGCATCGCCAGCGGCCCAGGATTTGCGTGAGCCGGTGTTGGGCGCGTGGCGGTAGGTGCGCAGCGCGGAGCCATCGAGCCAGGCGTGCGAGAGGGCGGCGATGATTTGCTCGCGCGTGCCGCCGAGCATCGCGGTGGTGACAGCGGTGGAGGCGATGCGGACGAGGAGAACGTGGTCGAGGCCGACGCGGTTGAAGGAGTTTTCCAAGGCGAGGATGCCTTGGATCTCGTGGGCTTTTATCATGGCGACGAGGACGTCGCGGAGGGTGATTTTCGATTTTCGATTTTCGATTTTCGACTGGAAGGCGGCAATGGGGGTGCCGGTGGCTTGGTTGCGCGAGAGCCAGTCGGCGGTGGCGAGGATGGCGCCGAGATTGTCGGAGGGGTGGCCCCACTCGGCGGCGAGCCAGGTGTCATTGAAGTCGAGCCAGCGGACGATGGTGCCGATGTTGAAGGCGGCTTGGACGGGATCGAGTTCGTAGGAGGTGCCGGGGACGCGCGCGCCGTTGACGATGCTCGTGCCGGGCACAAGGGGGCCGAGAAGTTTCGTGCAGGCGGGATAGGCGAGGGCCATGATGCCGCAGGCGAGCGTGTCGAGGAGGCACCAACGGGCGGTGTCGAGGGCTTCTTCGCTCGGCGTGGAAAAGTTGAGCGCGTAGTCGGCGAGGGTGACGAGGAGTGCGTCGGTAGCGGGGCGAACGTTTGAAATGGGGGCGGACATGGGGAAGAAGTTGTCTCGCGAAGGTGGCGAAGGAAACGAAGGAAAAATCCGCAAAGGATCCTTCGCGTGAATATCACCTTTGATCGAGCGGGACGAAGGGGCGGTCGGCGGGGCCGACGTAGTTAGCGCCGGGGCGGATAATTTTGCCGTCGACGCGCTGCTCGACGATGTGCGCGGCCCAGCCGGCCGTGCGGGCGATCACGAAGAGCGGGGTAAACATCGCGGTGGGCACGCCGAGTTCGCGGAAGGCGAGGGCGCTGAACCAATCAAGGTTGGGAAACATTTTTTTCTCGGCCCACATGAGCGTCTCGATGCGCTCGGCGACGGCGAAGCGGTTGAGTTCGCCGGAGGCAGCGCAGAGCGCGCGGGCGATTTCCTTGATGATGGGGTTGCGCGGATCGCCGATGGTGTAAACGGGATGGCCGAAGCCGATGACGATTTCACGGCGGGCAATGCGGGCGCGGATGTCGGTCTCGGCTTCGTCGGCGGTGGCGTAGCGTTGTTGGATGTCGAGTGCGACTTCGTTGGCGCCGCCGTGCTTGGGGCCGCGGAGCGCGCCAATCGCGCCGGTGATGCAGGAGTAGATGTCGGAGCCGGTGCCGGCGATGACGCGGCCGGTGAAGGTGGAGGCGTTGAACTCGTGCTCGGCGTAGAGGATGAGCGATTGGTCGAGCGCGCGGACGTGCGCAGCGGACGGTTCGCGGTCGTGCAGGAGACGCAGGAAATGCGCGGCAATGGTAGTGTCGGTGGTTTCAACGCCGATACGGCGGCCGCTGGTGGCGAAGTGATACCAGTAGAGAAGCATCGAGGGGAAACACGCGAGGAGCCGGTCGGCGATGGCGCGCGCGCCGTCGAGAGTGGAGGCGTTGCCGCCGGCGGCGGGAAGTTTCTCCGGCTCCACGTTGCCGAGCATCGAGCAACCCGTGCGAAGGACATCCATCGGGTGCGCGATCGCGGGGATTTGCTCGAGGACGGCGCGGAGTGAAGCGGGGAGCGAACGCAGGGAGGCGAGGCGAGTGCGGTAGGCGTCGAGTTCGGCGCGAGTGGGCAGGCGCTCGTGGATGAGGAGGTGCGCGATTTCCTCGTAGGTGGCGTGCTCGGCGATTTCCGCGATGTCGTAGCCGCGATAATGGAGGTCGTTGCCGGTCTGGCCGACGGTGCAGATGGCGGTGTTGCCGGCGACGACGCCGGAGAGTGCGACGGATTTTTTGGGCGGGCGAGCGGAGGGCGTGGAATCGCTCATGGGGAAATTATTTCGGGGGTTGGTAGCCGAGCACGTCGTAGAGTTCGGTGCGGGTTTGCATTTTTCCGACGACGGCGCGCTGCGTGCCGTCGCGGCGGAGGGCCGAGTAAACCTCGAGCGAGGCGGCGGCGGCGGCGCGGCTGGCGCTGAGCGGGTAGAGCACCATCGCGAGGCCGGCGGAGCGGAGCTCGTCGAGGGTGAAAAGGGGAGTTTTCCCGAACTCGGTGAGGTTGGCCAAAACGGGGGCACTGACCCCGTTCGACGAGCTCAGGGCTAGGGCGGCGGTGAAGGTGCGGTAGTCGTCGAGCGTGTGGAGGGCTTCGGCGAAAATCATGTCGGCGCCGGCGGCGATGTAGGCTTGGGCGCGGGCAATGGCGGCGGGGAGACCTTCGACAGCGGCGGCATCGGTGCGGGCCATGACGACGAAATCCGCAGAAGGTTTGCCCGCGACGGCGGCGCGCACGCGGGCGATCATTTCCTCGACGGGGACGATTTGTTTACCGGGGAGGTGGCCGCATTTTTTCGCGGGCACTTGATCTTCGAGGTGAACGGCGGCGGCTCCGGCGGTAGCGATTTCGCGCACGGTGGTGGTGGGATCCTCCCAGCCCGTGTCGATGTCCACGAGGAGCGGGAGGGTGACGCGAGCGGTGATGCGGCGGACGTCGATAAGCACGTCGGCCAGGGTGGTGTCGCCGATGTCGGGGATGCCGTAGGAGTGGTTGGCGACGCCGGCGCCGGAGAGATAGAGGGCGCGAAAGCCGGCGCGTTGGGCGAGGAGGGCGGCGTAGGCGTTGATGGCGCCGGCGATTTGGAGCGGGCGCTCGGCGGCGAGGGCCGACCGGAATTGGGAGCCAGAGGAGGAGAGGGTGCTCACGGCGCGAAGATTGGACGGCGACGACGGGCGGTGTCGAGGGGCGCGACGCTCACGGAGCAGCCGGTCGGCGCTTCATCGGGCCGATGCGCGCAGCGGGTCGGCGGCGCAGATGCGGCGGTAAAAATCGATGTAGCGGGCGACGATGACTTCGGCGGAGAATTTTTCCCGCGCGCGTTGTTTCGCGGCGGCGCCGAGCGCGGCGCGGCGGGCGGGATTCGCGACGAGCTCATCAATGGCGCGCGCGAGGCCGGCGTTGTCGCCGAGGGGCACGAGGACGCCCGTCTCACCATCGGCGACGACTTCGGGAATGCCGCCGACGCGCGTGGCGACGCTAGGGCAACCAAACGCCATCGCCTCAAGGATGCTGAGACAGAAGCTTTCGCTCTCGGAGGTGAAGAGGCCGAGGTCGGCGGCTTGGATGTAGTCTTCGATGGCGATGATGTTTTCCCGCACGATCACGCGGTCGCCGAGGCCGAGGCGCTCGACCGTGGCGGCGTAGGGCGCGAACTCGCTGCCGGCGAGAATGAGGAGCTTGCACGCGGGCAGGGTTTGCAGGCGGGAAAAAGTTTCGAGGAGCACGTCGATGCGTTTTACGGGGCGCAGGTTCGAGGCGTGCAGGAGGAGCGTCTCGGCGGGGGCGACGCCGAGTTCCTGGCGGACGGCGTCGCGCGAGCGCGTGGGGGCGCGGGGCTCGAAGAAATTATGGATGACCTCGATGGGGCGTTGCACGGCGATGAGCCGGTGGGTCTCGCCGCGGAGAAATTCAGAGACGGTGGTGATGCCGTCGGCGTGTTCGAGGGCGTGACGAATGGCGGGGCTGTAACCGGCGTCGCGGCCCAGGAGCGTGGTGTCGGTGCCGTGCAGGGTGGTGACGACTTTGGGGCGTTGGTGCGGCGGGAGCATGTCGCGCGCGAGGATCGCGGCGGTGGCGTGCGGCACGGCGTAGTGGGCGTGGAGGACATCGAGCCCGTGCGTGCGGCTGACCTCGGCGAGCTTGGTCGAGAGCGGCAGCGTGTAGTCGGGATATTTGAAGAGACCGTAGCTGTTGATCTCGACGGGATGAAAGTGAATGCGGGGCGCGTCGGTCGGCAGGCGGAAGGGGCGTTCGTAGCTGACGAAGTGCACCTCGTGGCCGCGCTGGGCGAGTTCCTCTCCAAGTGCGGAAGCGAGGATCCCGCTGCCGCCAACGCTGGGATAACAGGTGATGCCGATTTTGAGCGGAACGAGGTCGCTCATGCTAGGCAGGGATTTTTTTAACGGCGGATGGCACGGATGAAGGAGGCGGAGGGTTCGGAGACGAATGGCAGAATTCGGAGGAGTGGCCGCAAAAAGGCGCAAAAATTCCAAAGCGGTGACGGAGCATGGGAGCGCCTATAGGCGCGCGGAGAATCGAGACGGAGGAAAAGGGAGTTTTGAGCTTTTTTGCGGCCACACAGATTGGAAATCAGAATCGCCGCGCGGTGCGGCTGAGCGGGGCGAGCGAATCGACGACGAGCGGTTCGGCGGGCCAGAGCGGAATCGCGTGGGCGACGCCGGCGCGCAAGCCGTGGAAACGCGCGCGCGTGAGCTGGAGCTCGACGTAGTCGCGCGTCGCGGCTTGTGAGGCATGCGCGGCCATCGCGGCAGTCCAAGTAGGAACGACAGTCGAGATGTCCACCAGCACGGGGGGGGCGTCGCGCGGCTCGGCATCGGCGGTGATCGCGAAATGCAGGAGCGCGCCGATGGCGTGCGCGGGCGTGGCGCGGAGTTCGGCGACGCCACCGTAGCGGGCGAGGCGGGCGGCGTTGCGGACGAGTTTGCCGAGGATCGAATGATCGGCGTGTTGGTTTTCGTTCAGCGTGGGCGCGAGCACGATGTCGGGCCGCACGCGGCGGATGATCGCGGCGATGGTGAGCGCGTGCGCGAGGGATGGCACGAAGTGGGCATCGCCGCCGAGGTCGATAAATTCGAGCGTGGCACCGAGGAGCGCGGCGGATTTTTCGGCTTCGGACGCGCTGGGCGGGCGTGCCGTTTGTGGAGGATTCGCCGCGCGAACAGACGACAAAGTGCGCGAGACGGCCGGTGCTCGATTCGCGCGCGATGATGCCGCCGGCGCCGAACTCGATGTCGTCGGGGTGAGCGCCGAAGGCGAGGAGGGTGGCGGAATCAGGCATCGGTGTAGGCTTCGTCGGAGCGGTCGATGGTGTCGCGGGTCACGAAGGTGATCTCCGGCGCATCGGCGTGGTTGAGATAGGCTTGTTCGCCGGCACCGGCGACGTAGTGCGTGCAGTGGAGGACGGACTGCATCCAGCGGAGGCGGCTGTCGCGCGAGGGACTGATCTGGGCGGAATCGAAAGGCACGGTGGGAAGAGTGACGAAGGAATTACCGCCTTCATGGAGTTGCAAGGCGCCATCGGGCGCATGGCGGGCGCGGACGATTTCCCCCTCGTGGGGGACATCGACAAAAAAATCGCCGATCGCGCAGGCGGCGCGGCGAAAGGCGGGATCGCCGGAGCGGACGACGCGGACGCCTTCGAGGAGGCCCATCGCGCGATACATCTCCAGGCAAAAGTCGGCGACGTTGTTGTCGGCGATTTTTTTGAAGGCGTCGACCCAGCGAGGATCGACGTAGGCGGGGAGCTGACGGGCGGTTTGATCGCGCCAGCCGGCGGGGATGCACTTGGCGTAGAGCGGAGAAAACTTGCGCTGGAGTTTATTGGCGAAGGCGAAGTTGAACGTGAGGGGCGCGTCGGTCTTGCGGTGGCGGAGGGTAGTCTGCGTTTCGCGGCAATCGTGGTCGCTGTCGTGGTAGAAGAAGACGATCTCGCCGCCGATTTCGGCTTGGAGTTTTCGCGCGGTGACAAATTTGGCGTAGAGAAAACGGCGCGGAAAAAATCCGCAGGGTTGCTGGCCGAAGCAGATGACGGGGGCGGCGCTCATGTGCTCTGGGGGTAGGGCGCGTTATCCCTAACGCGCCGGTGCGACGCGGACGGAGCCAAACACGGCGGGTTAGGGATAACCCGCCCTACCTCGAAGGGATCATTCGGCCTCATGGCGCGGGAGAAAAGCTTGGAGAAAAAGGCTGAGGATCATGCAGGCGGCGCAGCCGATGACGTTATACCAGAGATAGGAAATGCTGAGCGTCGAATAGAGAATGAAGACGAGGCCTTGGGAAACAACTGCGGCCCAGAAGACCGCGGTGCCGCCGACGCGTTTCAGAAAGAAGGCGGTGAGAAACATCCCGAGGACGA
>JANYBX010000096.1 GCA_025360615.1 Opitutia bacterium | reverse complement strand
CAAGCAGATCGCCACCGACAGCGGATTTCTCGGCGCGGGTCATCACGTCTTTGCCATCGTGCAAGGCTCGACGTTTGACGATCTGCGGCGCGAGGCGGCGGAGTCGCTGGCGGCGCTGGATTTTCCCGGCTATGCGGTGGGCGGCGTGAGCGTCGGTGAACCGGAACCGGAGATGTTGAAACAGGTCGGCGCGACGACGCCGTTCATGCCGGCGGACAAGCCGCGCTATGCGATGGGCCTCGGCACGCCGCCGCAGCTCTTGAAGATGATCGCGCTCGGCGTGGACATGTTTGACTGCGTGCTGCCGAGCCGCGTGGCGCGCAACGGTCTCGTCTTCACGCCTGACGGCCCGATGAACCTCAAGAACGAGAAATACCGCACCGATCCGCGTCCCATCGTCGAGGGGCTCGACAATTACACGTGCCGGAATTTCTCCCGCGCGTATCTGCGCCACCTTACGGTCGCTGGTGAGATTCTCGCTTCGACGCTCTGCACGTTGCACAACCTGCATTTTTATCTCGATCTCATGGCGCAGGCGCGGGCGCACATCGAGGCGGGTGACTACGGTTCGTGGCATCGGGCGTGGGTCGGGCGTTACGAGGCCGGTGCGGAGCGGAAATAGGGCGACGCGCGGAAATTGTAGGAGCGGCTTTATGCCGCGATTTTCAGTCCTGCGCCCGAGGGCGGTCGCGCTCCGATCGCGGCGTAAAGCCGCTCCTACAACGCTGGCCCCGACGCCAAAATAAAAACCCGCACGGCGAACCGTGCGGGTTGCGAGAGCGGGCCAGGCCGCTCGGAGGAAGTGTCTGCGTGGAAACTCGGAGGAGTTAACGGGTGGCTTGATTAGAAGCGCACGCGCACGCCGACCGTGTAGTTCCAGGACTGGCCGCCACGGCCTTCGACGTCGGAGAACGAAACATCGGCGAAGCCACCGAGGGTCTTCGTGATCCATGTGCTCGCGGCGATGCCGTAGTTGAAGGCTCCGCCGTCGCGGCTCTTGAAGCCGTCCACGTAGGAGATGCTCGGGGTGAGCGTGATCTCGCCGGCGGCGACTTCGAAACCGAGGCCGAGGCCCCAGGTCGCGGCATCATCGCTGGTTTTGAAGGGACCGAACTTCGCCTCGGCCCATTGGTAGCCAAGGCCGACGCCGACGAAGGGTTTCACGCCCGCGTAATTCGTGTAGCCCGTCGCGGTCGCGTTGAGCGCGTGATCGCGGAGTTTGAGGCCGCCGCTGTTGAGCCAGCTGTAGCCGTAGTTGAAGCCGAGATCGACGTTGGGGGACACCGGGAGGTTCACGCCGAGGCCGAGGCCGTAGGTGTTGTCCGAGCTGCCGTGGGCGTCGGCGAGGCCGAAGCTGGCCTCGGCGTAGCGCTGGCCGAGGAGGCCGGTGGACGCAGTGGCCGCCGGGGCGGTTTGGGCGAAACTCGTGCTGACGACGGCGAGCGCCGCAAGTGCGAGACTGATGTTTTTGGATACGTTCATGTTGGTAGTTTTTGTTCTTAGGTTAAATCCTCGAAACCAATTCGAGGGGAGGGTGTGAGTAGGGCGCGAGATTCCCCCGGCAATTAAAAAACTTCACTATCGCGCGGTTAATTTGGGGAACTCTTCATCGTTGATGCTGTGAGCTGAGGGAGGTGCAGCCTCGGAGTAGCCGAGGTGAACGAAGGATGAGCGGGTCATGAACGAAGGATGAAGGCATAATGAGTAAGCCGGGTGACCACGATGAAACCGGCTCCACTCCCGGACGGTCGCGAGCGGTGCGCGCAAGTTTTGCTGGAAACGTCCGCGTGCATAATTCACGGTTCTGCGACTTATGCGCATTCTCATCACCGGCGGTGCCGGCTTTCTTGGCTCACATCTCAGCGATCGCCTCTTGAAAGACGGCCACGAGGTCATCGTGATCGACAACCTCTTCACCGGGCGGAAACAGAACATCGAGCATCTGCTCAACAACCCGAAGTTCGAGTTTCACCGCCACGATGTGATCGACCCGTTCAAGTTCGAGGTGGACCAGATCTACAATCTCGCGTGCCCCGCCTCGCCGCCGCACTACCAACACAACCCGATCAAGACCACGAAGACCTCCGTGATGGGCGCGATCAACGCCCTCGGTCTCGCGAAGCGCGTGAAAGCCCGGGTCTTTCAGGCCAGCACCAGCGAAGTCTACGGCGATCCGGCGCTGCACCCGCAGCCCGAGAGCTACTGGGGCAACGTCAATCCCATCGGGAAACGCTCCTGTTACGACGAAGGCAAACGCGTCGCCGAGACGCTCTTCTTCGACTACCACCGCGAGAACAAAGTCGATATCCGCGTCGTCCGCATCTTCAACACCTACGGCCCCCGGATGCACCCGAACGACGGCCGCGTCGTTTCCAATTTCATCGTGCAGGCCATCCGCGGCGAAGACATCACGATCTACGGCGACGGCACGCAGACGCGCTCGTTTTGCTACGTGGATGACCTGATCGAAGGCTTCGTGCGCCTGATGACGCAGACCGCGACCGTCGGCCCGATCAACATCGGCAACCCCGGTGAATTCACGATGCTCCAGCTCGCCGAGCTCACGCTCAAGCTCGTCGGCGGCCCCTCGAAGATTGTCCACCGCTCGCTTCCCTCCGACGACCCGAAGCAGCGCCGGCCCGACATCACGCTCGCGCAAAAATATCTCAACGGCTGGGCGCCCACCGTGCCGCTCGAGGAAGGCCTCAAGCGCACCATCGCGTATTTTCGGACGCAGGTCTGAAGGCGAGGGCGAGGGCAGGGCGGGTTATCCTTAACCCGCCGCTGCGACTCAGCTCACTGGGGGCGTGGGCCTCACCGCCTTTTGGACGGCGTTTGGGCTCGACCAAAACCGTTCGAGGGGTGCTCTCCAGAGAAACGGCTTGGAGCGCGGGATTGGCGAAGACCAAGATCGCGCTGAGGGCGATGATGGTTTGGATGGATGCGAGTCTCGCGGGAAAACCCGCTCGTTCGGCGAGGCTACGAGGGGACGTGGGAATCGAAGGGACTGATGTTTTACGGTGTGACGAGGGCATCCCCAAATATGGGTGACGATCTGGGTCCAATACTGAATTTCCGCCCTTTCCCTGCCAATGGCCGCAAAACGTGCAACAATTTGGGGTTTCTGTCAGCCGGCACAGGCCAACCTCCCCTCGTGTGACCGAACCAACCTCTAAAATCACACTTCAACCGCTGAAATCAGGGGAAATCATCGCTAACCCCCCGGGGGTGGGATCTTTCGCCTTATAGCTCAAAGATTTCTACAATCCCAACCCCGGGCGCGCCAGGGGTTGTAACGAGGGCCGTGTAAGCGCCAGCGGGAAGCGTGATCACGAGAGCGGCCTCGTTCGCATTGAGCGGTGCGAATCCGGCGAGCGATCCGCCTGGCCGCAGCTCCGCATTCGCCGGGTCGTCCGCCCAACGAACGTTTGAGGCAATTTCAACTCCATCGCTTTGCCGCACGACGCGAAGGCTGGTCGATGCCACGGCGCCAGTGACGCCGTAATTCGCCAGGGTCGGGCCTTGAGTGCGAATAAGCACCTTCTTGGACTGGAGGAGCACGACCCCGGCGATGAGTTGATCTCCTCCCTGGCCGACGTAACCGCGCGTCGAGATCTCGTTCAATCTCGTGGTCGAATCGCCATCGATGTTAAACGCCTCGATGATTCCGACGCCCTCACCTTCACCCGATAGGACGGTCGTGTAGGCCCCTGGCCACAACGTGGCTGCGATCGCGGGTTCATCGTCCTGTGAAGGATTGGTTTGGTAGCTCTGCAAAAGACGCCAATGCGGCCCGAGTTTCCACGATGAGTTTTCGCCCAACTTTTGACTAGCCTGACCTTGCTGAAACAACTCCATCTTCAATTTTTTCGCGGGATTCGTGATCCCATATTTGGCGAGGCCCGGGCCCTGGCCGCGAAAGATCACTTTGACCGGGCCGGTTCCACCGACGATAAATCCGCCGATCAGCACGCGATCCCCCTGCCCAATCAGAGCCCGCGTCGAAAGATTCGCGAGCGAGGATTTGGGCACCGGAATGGGCACGTTCGTGACGTTCGTGTCCGCGAGCACAGTGACCGTGTAATTGTAGGTCCTTGGGACTCCTGCGACCAGGTAGCCTTTCACCGTGATTTCCACCTTGGTATCGGCTGGAATCGTTCCGGCTTTTCTATTCCCAAGTGAATCGAAAACAGCTCCCGTGAACCAACCCATGTTGAGGTCGGAGAAAGGAAATTCCCACGTTAACCCAGACTCATCGTCTTTTTGCAGGTTTGCCACAGGCACAGTGCGACCGCCTATCTTCGCTTCAACGGTGGCATTCGTCCGATCAATAGAGGGCGTTATGCTCCTTGCTAAAGGACTGGGGTTAAATCGCCAGCGGTAGATATCGCTGTTGTCACTGAACCCGAACATCAAGCGCGAGGGGAAAAAACCGGGCGCAGGCCAAGCAATAAACGATGTGAGCGGTCGGTCTGAATATTGGCCCGGGTCCACCAGTGAAATGGCATGTTGAGCCGTTTTAAAAGAATCGGCCGCTTCCACAGATCCGTAGGCGACGGCTTTAAGGTCAGGACCAAGTAACCCGGCGCGATGCCCGAGGTTCTTAAGGGGACTCCTAAAAACTCCAAGTTTCTCGCTACCAACGGGAACAGAGCATGGGAACTGCTTTATATAAGAGATGGAGCAAATGAATTTTTTCGGTGGAGCAGAAGCACTGGCGGC
>JANYBX010000054.1 GCA_025360615.1 Opitutia bacterium | reverse complement strand
CTTGGTGGCATCCGCCGGATCGGCCGTCACGAGCGTGCCGACGTAGTGGATCGAGGTCACCTCCCGGAGGGTCGCTTCCGGGCCGAGAAAGGCGCGCGCCTTGGCGATGATCGCCGGCTCGGCATTGAGGGTGGCCACAACAAGGAGGGAAACACCAACGGCGAGACAGCGAACGAGAGTGGAAATCATGGCGAGGTGGACGGTGGAGCAAATTTCGCCGCGGGCAATGCTGCCGCAGGGGCGGAGTTTACTCCCATTCGATGGTGGCGGGCGGTTTCGAGCTGATGTCGAGGACGACGCGGGAGACGCCGCGGACTTCGTTGGTGATGCGAGAGGAAATTTTCTGAAGCAGATCGTAGGGCAGGCGTGTCCAGTCGGCGGTCATAGCGTCCTTGCTCTCGACGATACGGAGCGCGATCACGTCGGCGTAGTTGCGCTCGTCGCCGATGACGCCGACGGATTTCACGGGGAGAAACACGGCGAACGACTGCCAGACCTTCCAATACCAGCCGGAATCCATCATCTCTTGTTGGAGAATCAGATCGGCGGCGCGGAGCACCTTGAGGCGGTCGGCGGTGATGTCGCCCGCGACGCGCACGCCGAGGCCGGGGCCGGGGAACGGCTGGCGCCAGACGACTTCGCGCGGCAGGCCGAGGGAGCTGCCGACGGCGCGCACCTCGTCCTTGAAGAGTTCGCGGAGCGGCTCGAGGAGCTTGAGCTTCATGCGCGCGGGCAGGCCGCCGACGTTGTGGTGGGACTTGATGAGCGCGGCGGGATTGCCCGCGATGGCGACGCTCTCGATCACGTCGGGATAGAGCGTACCTTGCGCGAGAAAATCGGCGTGGCCGATGGATTTCAGGGAGCGTTCAAACACGTGGACGAAAGTATTGCCGATGATTTTGCGCTTCTGCTCGGGATCGGAGATCCCCTTCAGGCGGCGCAGGAAAAGCGCCGACGCATCCACGACCCGGAGATCGATCTTGAAGTTCCGCTGGTAGAGCGACTCGACGTAGTCGCGCTCGCCCTCGCGGAGGAGGCCGTTGTCCACGAAGACGCAGGTGAGTTGTTGGCCGATGGCCGAGTGGATGAGCGCGGCGGCGACGGATGAATCCACGCCACCGGAGAGGCCGAGGAGCACGCGGGATTTGCCGACCTTCGCGCGGATGTCGGCGATGGCGTGGGCGATGAAATCTTTCATCGTCCAGTCGGCGGTCGCGCGGCACACGCCGAAGAGGAAATTTTTATAGACATCGATCCCGCGCTCGGTGTGAAACACCTCGGGGTGAAACTGGATGCCGTAGAAATTCCGGCGGCGGTCCTCGATGGCGGCGAACTCGGAATTTTCCGTGGTGCCGATGGCGGCGAAACCAGGCGGGAGCGCGATGAGGCGGTCGCCATGGGAATTCCAGACGCGGAGTTTTTTCGGGAGTTTCGCGAAGAGCCGGCCGGGTTTCTGAATCGCGAGCGAGCCGTGGCCGTATTCGCGATGGGTGCTCTTGGAGACCTTCCCACCGAGCAAGTGGCCCATCAGCTGGATGCCGTAGCAAATGCCGAGCACGGGCACGCCGAGATCGAAGATCGCGCGATCCGGGATGGGGGCCTCCTTCGCAAAGACGCTGCTCGGTCCGCCCGAGAGGATGATGCCGATGACGCCGTCGGCCTTCAGTTGCGCCGCGGGCGTGGCGAAGTGGTAGATCTTCGAGTAGACTTGGCACTCGCGGATACGGCGCGCGATGACCTGCGTATATTGGGAACCGAAGTCGAGGACGGCAATGGTCTGTGGCATGTGGCGGCTGGGAAAGGGAACAGCACAACGCAACCGGGGAAGCGTGGGCAAGAGTGATTCTCCGGTGGCGGAGAATTCCGCGGCCCAGCCCGAAAACCGTCCGTCCGCCGAGCCCGCCCGTCACAGCGCCGCCGCGCGCAGATTGCGATATTCCACCTTCATCTTCAACCCGCCGTGAATCTGCAGGCCGAGGGGCGCGGTGCCCGCGAACTTCTCGTCCGTGTAGTGCGCCGCCTCGTGGCCGTTGATCCACACGGTGAAGGTCGGGCCCTTCGCTTCGAGGCGGAAAGAGTTCCACTGCCCCTCGGGCTTCATGAATTTCGCCGCGTCCTTCGCCTGCCCGGCTTCGGGATAACCCGGTTTCCCGACGTAAAATGACCCCGTCATATCGCGCTTCAGGCTGCGCGACACGCCGAGTTGGAGCTGCATGCTCGGCTTCCGCAGCTCGATGCCGCTGTCGATTTCGCCCGTCCAACGCACGTCGAACTCGAGCACGAAGTCGCCGTATTCTTTTTCCGACCAAAGCATGTTGCCGGTCAGTTTCACGTCGCTCTCGCCGATGAGCACACCGTCCTCGACGCGCCAGAACGGACTGGGCGCAGCGGCCTTCCAGCCGGAAAGATCCTTGCCGTTAAAAATCGGCGCGAGCTTCAGCTCGGCGGCGGCTTCCGCGCGACCCACGGAAGATCCGAGCGCGGCGGACAGGAACAAGGCGAAGAAGAGGACGAGAGAGCGGGGTTTCATCGTGGGCGACCCTGCTCCCTCCCACCCCGAGTAGAAAGCGCTTTTTCGCGGCCTTGCATAGCTGTCCGTCAAATCGGGGAGCCTCAGACTGACCCGTTTTTCCGGCTCCTCGCCGCACCCACATTCTCAAACAGGTCTCTCCGGTAGTTCCCCCGGTTGATCACATGGTGCATCGCCCCGGGGTATTCGATCCGTAGTCGTCGCGCCATCCCCGACCGAACCCAAGCATAGCCGCCGCTTCCAATCAGAAACTAACAAAACACGGCCAGACCCCCTTGGCCACGCGCCGGCTCCTCGCCACACCCACGTTCTCAAACAGGTCTCTCCGGTAGTTCCCCCGGTTGATCACATGGTGCATCGCCCCGGAGTATTCGATCCGTAGTCGTCGCGCCATCCCCGACCGAACCCAAGCATAGCCTCCGCTTCAATCAGAAACTAACAAAACACGGCCAGACCCCCTTGGCCGCCCCCCGTTTACGCATGGCTACGCCGTCACCTCGCACGCCGCACAGGGCAAGACGGTGGACGAGGTGATGGTCGTCGCTTCGTCGCAGTCGTTTGCGGCGGTTTCGCAGGAGCAGTTTTATGTGTCGATTTCGCGGGCGAGAGATCGCGCGCGCGTTTACACCGACGATGCCGAGTTGCTCGGGCGGAGAGTCGAGGATTCGCACACCCGCAAGGCCGCGCTCGAGCTGGATGGATTGCATTCCATCCTAGCCGCCCAGGGCTTCGTCAAACGGCCACCGCCTGAAAACCGGCGCGAAGCCGAGCGCGAGCATGAGGACCACGGGCGCGCGTTCCGCGCCACGCGCACGTTGCGTGCGCTCCGGCTTGATGCCTCGCGGCGGCTCGTGGCGCTGGTAGAGGATTTCAGGCGCTGGCTCGGGCTGCGCGTCGCGGCGACGGAAGGCGTGGAGATTTCGCCGCGGATCACTCGCGAGCTGACTTTCCGCGAGCGCGTCAACGCACGCCTCCAGCAACAGCAGCGGCCGGACCTTCCGCGCCAGTCGCGCGGGATGCGGATGTGATTTTCCCATGAGCAGCCTAAAACACGAACTCTTCAAAAACCCCAACCGCTGCCTCTTCCTCGAAGAGCGCGCCTCCTGCCTGGAGTTTCAGCCGGACGAACGCCGCGCCCACGGCTTTTCGATTTCACAGTTGATCCACTACACGCTCGAACCGCACACCGCCTCCGCCCCGGACGGGCCGCCGCAGCGGCTGACGCTGGGATTTTCCACGGCCGATGTCGTCGTCACCGGCTGGCGGCTCGATGCCCTCACCGAGGAACTCCGCTCTCACAAGGGCGGCGTCATTAAAAAACTGCCCGATGCCGCACGCTACGAGCAGCTCGAATCGCACGCCTGCGCCGTCGCCCAGATCGAGATCAATCCCCTCGGCAAGGCTTGAGCGGCGCGACGCAAGTGCGAGCGTCACGGCTCGCGCGGATTTTCTTCCCAGCTTAAACCAGAGATCAAGTTGCGCTTCGGATCCCATTCCATGTTTCGGTCCAGAGACGTCGGGTTGAGATAATAGGTGAGCTTTACTTTGCAGGTTTTGGAGTTGGAGGGAGCGAGTTGGAGGCCACCTTTGATCTTGCCGTAAAGAGCGCTGATGATCCGACCGTTCTGCTCCACAGTTCGCACGCGGAAAAAGTAAGCTTGCTCCTCCGAAGCACTCTGCGCGAAGCCGGCCTTGGGATCGCGAGCGAAGCGCGTTTCCAAAATTGACCGATAGTTTTCCTCTGGGGCCAGACGCGGCCATTTGAACATGCTGTAGCGACCAATTTCAGGCAGTTGAGCTTCCTGTATACCGTCGCGCGGCTGAGAGAAGCTCACCTTAACGCTCACCTCAAAGTCATCACGACTTTCATAGCGGCGTTGCAAAGTGAAAATAAGATCAGAAGTAAGACCGCCGCCGTAAGGTGCCACCCAGTCGGCTTTGGCCAAGTCGTAGCCACAGGGTTCGCCGATGGTTGGTATTTCAAACCACCCCATCTTCGCATAAAATTCTGTAGGATTTACGATCGGGCGCAGGTTGGTCGTGTAAGTGGCGTTCCAGGGTTCCCAGCGACCATTTTCCAGTCCGCTAAACCCTTTGAAGGAAAATCCGCCCCGATAATAGCCCTCCTTGTTCACACCTCCGCTCATTATGCCGTCGGTTTGGCCTTCACCGGAAAAAATTCCCTCGGCGTTGGTGAGCCCTTCAACCTGGATGGCGTTTCTCGTCGCTGGGTCCATGAAGTTGAGCGTCACCATCGCACCTGACATCGGAGCACCTTGCTCGTCAAACACCTTGACCGTGAGTTTGGCGCGCGGCATCTCGACCTTGTTTTTGACGACATCCACGGCGGCAACGCAGAGCAGTGCGCCCAAGCAAATAAGAAGTTTTGTTTTCATGGTCATTGGTTCGAGAGCGAACTGAGTTTGTCGTAAAACCTGTAGAGATAGAGGTAGGCGACTTCGCGCATGTCGCTGTGATGCCAGTTCGGCACTCCGCCTACATTTGCCCCGCGAGCACTCGGCCAATGCGCCGCGTCAGCATACTGTGACGGCAAATTGTAATTTCGTTCTTCAAAGGCGGATGTCGCATTTGATCCCATCGCCAAGCTCAACGCCGGGATGGCCTCGTTCAGGAGTTGGGAGCGCTTGACCGGATCGGCCGCGATGGCGTTGCCGGTCGTGCCGCGGTAGAGATCGTAGACCCAACTCGGGCCATCAAAATAGTTGGTATCGATGACTTCTTGGTCCGGATGATTCGGATCCCAGCGACCCCATCCTGTCTTGAAAAACGGCGTTCGTTTGAGAGCGTCCGACCAAATTGACGGGGAGCCAATTTCGCCAGGTGCCTTCGCTCGGCGACCGGGCGTCCCTACTTCGTTCGTGAAGGGAAAATACCATTTGGGATCTCGTGCGTCCAAAAGCGGGTCCGTCAAATTAAAGCCCCAGCCGCCGTAGTCGCTGCCGGCATGGATCAGATTGAGACCAAGAACATTGAGCTTATTGCCCTTGGCTTTCTCCTGGATCACCCAAGCGAAGGAGCCGGGCGCGCGCAGGTTTTCGAGGATCGAACCGTTGACGGTGCCCTCGAATCGACCCAGCACGTCCTCCGTGCTGGAATAAAAGTTATGCACCACACCTGCCGCGCTGCGGAAGCGGTTGCGCCAAGTCAGGGTCGAACGCGCGTCGGTCGATGGAAATAGTTCGTGCCAATGCGACGCCCAATAGCCCTCCGGATATTCCCGCCAGACTGCCGGCACCATCCCCGTGATGTCGTCAGCACCGCCGCCGTCGAAGCTTTCACGGGACATTGCCGCGTCGATGAGGCAGGCGTTGCTGACGCTCAGGCCGTGATCGGCGATGGCACTGGAGATGATGAGGCAAGCCGCGCTGTGTCCGGCGATGGTCTTGCTGCCGGAGAGGGCGTTGAGTTTGGCGGTGAGTACCGGTGCGGTCGTGAAGGCATTTCGTGCTGCGCTGTGGTAGTCGTAGACCAAGTCGTTACCGTCGCTGTAAGGGTCGCCATACCACGACACGCCAACGAAGCGGGCCTTGCTGCCGCTCCAATACATGCGCTTGAAAACCTCCGACTGCCAGCCGCGCATTTTCTGTCCACCGACATTCGAACCCACGACGAAGACGAACCATTTCCCGTTCGTCAGGCTGTCGGGATAGCTCTTGGGTCCGCTGCCGTTCGCTTCGCCCATGTAACTCGGTAGGCCTTTGTCTTGGTCGCGCACGGACAAATCGCCCGCCAACCCGGCGGGAGCTTCTGCTCCGTCGCGCAAGTTGATGCGTCGATACATGTCTTCCACGGAGCCGATACTAAGTTCCAATTTTACTTCGGCGATGACGGTGCCGTCGGATTTCTCCACGGATAGGACGAGCGGTTTGGTGGTAGGCGCTATCCCTTCGACAAGAATCACCCCGCCATTGTTTGTCAGGATGTAGTTCAGGAAAACGGCGTTGAGCGAAACCCCGTCGGCTGTAACCGGAAGGGCCACCGCGTTCTCAGGTGGAAGAGAAAAAGGATTTATGGTATCAAGGCTGCCATAGCCGGAAGTTGGCAGCGTGTTGCCCACCGGCGGCCTCTGGTAGTCAAACGCGGTATCTCTGGTCAGATTGGTGTAGACAAACCGCAATGCGCCATCCGCGTGCTTGAGCTTGTAGCTAAAACCGCTGCTGGTCGGAAGCACCGTGAGGAGCTGCTTGAGATCGAGGAAAACCGGGAAGAAATCGACGAGATCGCGCCGACCGTTGACTCGCGGAGACTGCCCGTCGCCGTCACCATGGCCCGCCTCCTGCGGTATATCCGCGCCTCCCGTATCGCCGGAGTCGTTGTCATCATTGAGCCAGAAGCGAAAGGGTTTGCTAGTGGAGGTCTGGTCGGTGCCGTCGGTCCGAGCCAAGCGTATTTCTCCGTCGTGATTGGCGTCAACGGCGAGTTCGGGGGTGGGTAAAAACAGCACAGGGACTCCGGTGATACCGGAGCCAGGAAAAGCACCGATACCAATGCGGCCAACAAATGCTCCACCGTCTGTCAGTGAGGGGGCTATCTCCATAAACCCCCCGCTAACGGCTGGATAATTTATATCAACAAGATGTTCGGTGTAGAACCCGTCGACGGCGGGCGTGGTCTCGGTGGCTGCTACAGCGGGCGTCCATGACGAAATCGACAAATAATGCTCCTTGTTGCCAAGAATGTCGTTGTGATCGTTGATCGCGATCGCTTTGCCGCTTTCCAAGCCGGGAATGGGGTGAAGTGGGCCATCGGCTTCGCCCCATGAAGCACCTTCGAGGTACCGCCCGAGATTGTTGATCGGGCCATACGCTTTGTTGGTCATCGGAGAGTTGTCGAGCTCAGCGTTGGTGTAGGTAAACGACTGCGCAATTCCGTTGAGATACACAGAATTGACGGTCGCACGGATCACATGATTGCCGCTGGGGGAAAAGCCAACAATATGTTTCCCGTTCACTTGCGAGAGATATACCTGATTCGTATCTGAGATATAAATTGGTTTTCGGTAGGGCGATTCACGAAAAGGTGATACAGATTCAGGAGGCACACCGGTATCGTATTGATACCGATCTCCACCTCCGCCGAAACCAAAAGTATTTGTGACTCTCCCGGCTTCGGAACTCAAGGATGTCCATTTTGCAATCTCTCTGGCGTCCCGAAGCCACCGTAATAACCGGAAAGAGTTGCCATAACACTTCCGACGACTACCCCGCTGTCGTTTATATCCGAGACAATAGTAAGTGCCCATGGATTCGCCGCACCTCCATCCAGACCACCGTCGCCCTCTGGGTTCGGAATCGGGAGCTCCCATGAAGGGCTGTGTGCAATGGTTGAGAAAACGCCGCCGGCCCATTGATAGCCTTTGGGCCGGACGTTTAATGGATTTGGCAATCCATATGGCAATGTGCCGCCATACGGTGGGGAAGTCGTCCAGAAAGCCGAGAAATTCGGGAAAAAATATGGTATTAGAATATGGCCACTGTTCGTGATCTTCCGTGGAATGAGCGCCGCCACATCGACCGCATTGGTCACATCTGGTGGAATCAATGGGATGACGGAGTAGTTGATGCGGGTCCCGATCACACCCGCCGGAGTGGTGAGGCTTACGCTGGCGCTTGCGCCCGACACATTACCCGAGGCGTCGAGGGCTCGAACGGTGAAGATATAGGAGCTCGCGGGACCAAGACCGGTCACACTGAAATTCGTCGTCGTCGTCGTGCCGACAAAGACACCGTTTTCGTAGATGTTGTAGCCGGTGACGCGAACATTGTCGGTAGCGGCGGGCCACGTGAGCGTGACGGAGGTGGAAGCGAGACTGGAGACCGCCGGAGCGGCCGGCGCGGTGGGCGGTTCAGTATCGGGGGGCGTGATTGCCGTCACCGAAGCTTTGTCGGAAGTGTTGCCTTGGCCGTCGCGAGCCCTCACCTCGATGTTGTAGAAAGTCCCTGGATCAAGATTGATGAGGTCAAAGGTGAGGACTGCGCCGGCGGCCGTGAGCGGGCTTTCGGTTTGAACCTTTAATTTCGCCCCGGTGGCGGCACTAAAACGGGCTGAGACAAAACTCGTGGCGGAGACGGAGGCAACCAGGACGCCGTTGACGTAAATATCATAGGCGACGATGCCGACATCGTCGGTCGAGGCGCTCCACGTGAGATGGACGGAGGTTAACGAGACCGTCGGAGCGGCGAGACCGACCGGGACGCTGGGAGCAAAGGTGTCGGCCACCGTCGAAACGGTGAGCGCGTCGCTTTCCGGGGAGCTGCGACCGGCGGCATCGCGGGCTTTCACGGTGAAGCTGTAAGGCGTGAGTGGTACAAGTCCGGTGACGTTGAAACTACCGGTGTTTGACGTACCGACGAGCGTGCCGCCTCGATAGATATCGTAGGCGGTTATGGCGACATTATCGGTCGAAGTCGTCCACGACAGCGTGAACATCGTCGCCGTGATGGAGGAGGCCGTGAGGCCAGTCGGCGCGGGAGGGGGCGCGGGGTCGGCGGCGGTCGTGGCAGTGACCGGCGCGCTGAAGTCGGACGTGTTGCCGGCGCCGTCGGTGGCCTTCACGGTCATAGCATAGGTGGTCGAAACGGTCAGGCCAGTGACGGTGAAACTGGTCGTTGGGGAAGAACCGGCGAACACGCCGTTTTGGTAGATGTAGTAGCCAGCGACCGCGACGTTGTCGGTCGAAGGAGCCCACGTAAGGGTGAAGGAATTCGTCGTGAGGTTCGCAACCGCCAGTCCCGTCGGAACGCTCGGGGTAATCGCGTCGAACAGCGCGTACCGAGCATTGAGATAACTGACAATTGTGTCCCGTTCGACGGGAGAGAGGGCGTGATCGAAGACGACGATTTCAGCAATGTCTCCGGCAAAGAATTCAGCGAGACTGCGGCCAAGCACGGGGTCGCTACGGAAGGCGACGCTATTGGTGGAGGTGGTCATCGCGATGATGCCATTGAAGCGTACGGTCCACGCGTCCGTGGCCGACGAAACGTTATAGAGTTCGAACTGATCGATGGGGACGTTCGGGTTCCCAACCGTTTTGGTGATGTCCGTGCCAAACTCTTCGATGATACTGCCACTATTGTCGGGATAGTAGGATCCTGTTCCACCCATTCCCATCCGCCATAGACCTTTGTTGACGCCGCTCGCGTTCGCTTGGGCCGCTTTCAGGATGATGAACACTTCACCCTCGGTCGCGCCTGACATGAAATCCGGCAGGTCGAAGAAGTCGTTTGCTCCGTCGAAGTGAACCACGGGCTGGCCGTTGAGTTGATTTGCGACGACGAGGGGCTGCTTTGTCGGATCGGATTGCGTCGCGTGTTTACCGCGGCCGCTCTGATCGAGCCACGTGCCGATGGCACCGGGAGCGAGGGTGTTCGCTTGCAGCCAAAGGCGCAGGCCGGTGACAGCGGCTGGCGGGCCATCGACGACGGTGGTCAGAGACAGGGCCGAGCTGGCCGGTGAAACGTTTCCGGCGGCATCGCGGGCTTTGACCGTGATGCTATAGGCGGTGGCGGAAGTGAGTCCGGAGAGGTCAAACGAGGTCGTGAACGAGGACCCGACAAAACTCATGCCGTTGTAGATGTCGTAACCAGTCACGCCGACATCGTCGGTGGCGGCGGTCCAGCGCACCGTCGCGGTCGTGCGCGTGATGGCGGCAGCAAGCAGAGCCGTCGGAGCCGTGGGCGGCTGGGTATCGGGCAGGGTCGCAACGGAGAGCGCGGCGCTCGGGGCCGAGGTGTTACCGGCGGCGTCTTTGGCGACGACCGTCATGCCATAGGTGGAGGCGGCCGTAAGGCCAGTGACGTTAAACGTCGTCGTGGCCGAGGAACCGATGAGCGTGCCGTCTTGATAGATGGCGTAGCTCGTCACGGCGATATTATCGGTGGCGGCGGTCCACGAGAGAGTGAAGGAACCGGCGGCGACCACGGTAGCCGTCAAGCCGGTGGGCGCGCTCGGCGACAGGGTGTCGTCCAGCGTGGTGACGGAGAGCGGCGCGCTCGCAGTGGAGAGGTTGCCGACAGCGTCCCTAGCTTTCACCGTCAGGCTGTAGGCGGTGGACGGGGTGAGGCCCAAAAGATTGAAGCTGGTCGTGCCGGAAGAGCCGGCGTAGGTGCCATCTTTATAAATATCGTAGGCGGTGACGGCGACATCGTCGATGGCAGCGGTCCACGTCAGCGTGATCGAGTTGGACGTGACCGCAGTCGCGTTCAAATCTGCGGGTGCGGTCGGAGCCGTGGTGTCGGTGCTGCCATATTTGGCGCTGAGGTAAGCGGAAACCGCGCTGCGCTCGGCGGGAGTGAGTTCGCGATCGTAGATGAGTATCTCCGCGATGTCGCCGTTGAGGCCGCCACCGAGGCTGGGATTGGAGGCGAAGGCGCCGGTCGCGCCGGTGCGTTGCCAGAAGACCGCGCCGTTGACGCGCTCAGTGAGCGTGCCGGCGTTGAACGAAACATCCTTCGCGTGGTATTGCGTCGCAAAGGGCCAGCCCGGATGGAAATTTCCCTCGTTCGTCCCGAAATCCTCGTAGCTGTCGGTGTTGACGTAACCGGTGCCGTTGCCGATGCCGAAGCTCCAGAGATTGTTGAACGTGTCCGGCGGCACCGGGGCGTATTTGACGACGGCGATGATTTCGCCGGCGGTGGCAGCGGCCATGACGTCGGGCAAGAGCAGGAGGTCGTCGACGCCATCGAAGCGGACGACGGGCAGACCGTTGAGCTGGTTGGCGACGACGAGGGGTTGCTGGGCCGGATCGGTTTGCAGGGCATGGTTGACGAGGCCGCTTTGATCGGCCCACACGGCGAGCCGACCGAAGCCCTGGGTGCCAGCCGTCGCACGCAGCCAGAGGCGGCGACCCGAGGAAGGCGGGGTGGCGGCGGGCGTGGTGATGGTGACCGGGTCGCTATAGACAGAGGAGCCCGCGTAGGTGCGCTGCCTGACGCGATAGGTATAGCTCGTGGACGGTGCGAGGCCGGTGTCTGTATAGCTGAAGGCGTCGGTCAACTCGGCGACTGGCGCGAAGCTGCCGCCGGTCTGGCGCTCGACGGTCGTGACCGTGCTCGCGGTGGGGACAGAGGAAGTCCACGAAACGTCGGCCAGCGTGGACGCGGCGGCGAAGACGCTAAGGCCCGGCTTGGCTGGCACGGGGATGCCGGGGGGCGCATATTTGGCGGCGAGGTACTGGCCGATGTTTTCGCGTTCGGCGGGAGAGAGCGCGTGATCGTAGACGATGATCTCGGCGATGTCGCCGTTAAGGATGTTACCAATCGTCGGATTGGAGACGAAGATCAGGTTGGAGCCGGTGCGCTGCCAGTTGACGAGGCCGTTGACCCGCTCGGCCATCGCGCCGGCGGAATTGCTGACATTGATGACATGATATTGAGATGAGAACGGGAATCCGGGGTGGAAGTTGGCCTGATCGGTTCCGAAATCCTCACTGCGGTCGGTGTTGTAGGTGCTCGAACTGTAGCCGCTCGTGCCAAACCCCCACAGCGTATTAAACGTATTCGCCGGCACGGGGTTCATTTTGACCACGGCGATAATTTCTCCCGCGGTCGCGCCCGCCATCACATCGGGTAAGTTCAGGACATCGTTCGTGCCATCGAAGCGGACGACGGCTTGGCCGCCCGACTGATTGGCGACGAGGAAGGGCTGCAGCAGGGGGTCCGTTTGCGTCGCATTGTTGCCGCGGCCGCTTTGGTCCGGCCAGATGGCGACCGCGCCGGCGGAAAGGGTTTCGGGTTGCAGCCAGAGGCGCAGTCCCGTGATGGCCGCCGGAGCACCGGAGGTCAAAGTCGTCACGGAGAGGGCCGCGCTCGCGACGGAGATGCTGGCAGCGTCTTTCGCGGTCACCGTCATGCTGTAGGTCGTGCCCGAGGTGAGGCCAGTGAGGCTCAAGCTTGTGGCAGTCGTCGTTGAACCGGCGAGGACGCCGTTTTTGTAGATGTCGTAGCCCGTCACCCCGACGTTGTCGGTCGAGGGTGTCCAAGTGAGCGTGAATCCAGTCGGGGTGATGGCCGCGGCGGCTAGGCCGGCGGGTACGGTGGGCGCCTGCGTGTCGGCGGCGGTGTTGACGGCGAGCACGGCGCTGGCGGGAGAGAGGTTGGCCGCAGCGTCCTTCGCCACCACCGTCATATTATAGGTGGTAGCGAGTGTCAGCCCGGTGACATTAAACGTCCTCGCGGTCGTGGTGGTGCCGAGGAGCACGCCGTTTTTATAGATACTATAGCCCGTGACGGCGACGTTGTCGGTCGCGGCCAGCCACGTGAGCGTGAACGAGGTCATGGTGACGTTCGTCGCGGCGAGGCCGGTGGGGGCGGTCGGTGCGATGGTATCGGCGATGGTCGTGACCGAAATCGCCGGGCTGGGGGCAGAGAGGTTGCCGGAAAAATCCTTGGCTTTGACCGTGATGCCATACGCGGTGGACGGCGTAAGTTTGGTGAGGGTGAAAGACGTCGTGGTGGAAGATCCGGCGAGCGTGGTGCCGCGATAAATATTATAGCCGGTGACGGCGACGTTGTCGGTCGATGCCGTCCAAGTAAGGACGAAGGAACTCGCGGTGATGCCGGACGCGACGAGGGCGGTGGGAGCGGCGGGAGCGACCGTGTCGGCTGCCGTGGTGACAGACAGGGCGGCGCTCGCGGCGGAAAGATTTCCGGCGGCGTCTTTTGCTTTCACCGTCATGGCGTAGGCGGTGCCGGGATTGAGGCCGGCGAGATTAAACGTCGTCGTGGTCGAAGTGCCGGCGAGCGTGGTGCCGCGATAAACATTATAGCCGGTGACGCCGATGTTGTCGGTCGACGCCGTCCACGTGAGCGTGAATCCCGTCTGCGTGATCGCGGACGCCGCGAGGGTCGTGGGAGCGCTCGGCGCGGTTTTGTCCGCGGCGGTCATCACGGTGCGAACGGCGCTGGCGGCGGAAATATTTCCGGCGGCATCCCTAGCTTTTACCGTCATGCTGTAGGCGGTGGAAGGCGCTAGGCCGGTGAGATCGAAGCTCGGCGTGGCCGAGGAACCAACGAGCACGCCACCACGGAAAATATCATAACCGGTGACGGCCACGTTATCCGTTGGAGCCGTCCATTTGAGGGTGAAGGTGGTCGTGGTGATCAGGGATGCGACCAACGCAGTGGGTGCGGCGGGGGGCGTGGTATCGGCGGCGGTGGTCACGGACAACGCGGCGCTGGCGGTGGAAATATTTCCCGCCGCGTCCTTCGCTTTCACCGTCATCGCGTAGGCCGTGAGCGGGGCCAGGCCCGTGACGCTAAAGGTCAGCTTCGTGGTGGTGGTGCCGAGCAGCGTGCCGTTTTTGTAGATTTCATAACTCTTAGCGGCGACGTCGTCGGTCGCGGCCGTCCACGTGAGCGTGAACGCAGTCGCGGTGACGGCTGAGGCTGCGAGTCCAGCCGGCGCGGCGGGCGGCGTGGTGTCGGCCGCGGTCGTGACGGGGAGCGCGGCGCTCGCGGCGGAGAGATTTCCAGCGGTGTCCTTCGCCCGCACGGTGACACTGTAAACGGTCGTGGGCAGAAGGCCGGTGACATTGAAAGTGGTCGTCAGCGAAGAACCGACCAGCGTCGCGCCTTTGTAGATATTGTAGCTGGCGACCGCGACGTTGTCGGTGGACGCGGTCCACGAGAGCATGAATGAAGCGGCGGCGACGCTCGATGCGGTTAGCGTGGTCGGAAGCGTTGGAACCTGCGTGTCGCGCGCCGAGGTCACCAGGAGCGGTGCGCTCGGGTCGGAGATGTTGCCCGCCGCGTCCTTCGCTTTCACCGTCAAGCTGTAGACCGTGGAAGGAACAAAACCCGGGACGGTGAACGTCAGCGTAGGGGAAGAACCGACCAACATCCCGTCGCGATAAATATCATAGCCGGTGACGGCGACGTTGTCGGTCGCGGCGCTCCAGGTGAGCTTGCACTGGGTCATCGTGATGCTCGTGGCGGCGAGCCCCGTGGGCGCAGCGGGAGCCTGGGTGTCGAAGGTGGACGTTTGCAGGTTGATCTGCGCGGTGCCGGCGGTGAGGCGAATCTGGCTCGTGAAGCCGTTCGCGGCCGGTTGTTGAAAATAGGACTGCGTCGTGCCGTCGACATCGGTGCGCAGCGGCAGCGTCGTGGTGAGCGTCGGCGAGCCGGCGTTCGTCGTCGCGAGTTGGCCGCTGCCCGTGATGACGTCGAAGGTGACGGGGGCATTGACGAGCGGTGAGGTGCCGGCGGTGTTCCACACGGCGACGTCGAATGGCAGCGGGTTGAACTGGTGGACGGCCGTGATCTGATTGTTGCCGCCGACAATCGTGAGCGTGGGCTTCGTGTTGTTAAAATAATCCGTCGGGAACGGATCGACCGGATCGGTGAGAAAATCCTGGTCGAGGTCGGCCTTCGTGGGGTCGGTGCCGAGGACGTATTCCTGAATATTGGTCAGGCCATCGCCGTCGAAGTCGTCCGTGCCACTCTGGGCGAGGTTGCCGAAGTTCGTCATTTCCCAGGAGTCGAGCAGGCCGTCTTGATCCGAATCGAGCGAGGAACTGACGAGCGTGATCGCTGCGGCGCTGCGCGAAAGGATCGGAACCCCGAGCTGGCCGTTGGCATGACTGCCCCAGACACGGAGGGTTTTGTCGGTTTTCAGCGCGAGGCTGTGGGCGGCGCCGGCGGCGAGCGCGGAGACGCCGGAGAGATTCGCGACGGTGACCGGCTCGGTGCGTTGAATCGTCGTGCCGTCGCCGAGCTGGCCGCTGGTGTTGAGGCCCCAGGCGCGAACGGTGCCGTCGGTGCTGAGCGCGAGGCTGTGCGTGGCGCCGGCCGCGATGGCGGTGATGCCCGCAAGTGTCGTGAGCTGGAACGGAGCCGTGCGCTGCGCGGTCGCGCCGTCGCCGAGCTGGCCGTTCGTGTTGAGGCCCCAGACCCAGACGGTGCCGTCGGATTTGAGCGCGAGGCTGTGCGAGGCGCCGGCCGCGATGGCGATGATTTGAGAGAGGGATGTGAGCTGAAAGGGCGCGGTGCGCTGCGCCGTGGCACCGTCGCCGAGCTGGCCGTTCGTGTTGAGGCCCCAGACCCAGACGGTGCCGTCGGATTTGAGCGCGAGGGTGTGGGCCGCGCCGGCGGCGAGCGCCGTGATGCCCGTGACATTTGTCAGTTGAAAAGGAGCGGTGCGCTGAATCGTCGCGCCGTCGCCAAGCTGACCGTTCGTATTTTGGCCCCAAACCCAAACGCTACCTCCGGGCTTGAGCGCAAGGCTGTGCGCGGCGCCGGCGGCGAGGGCGGAGACGCCGGAGAGCGTGGTGATGGGCACGGGGGCGTTGCGCTGCGTCGTCGTGCCGTCACCGAGCTGGCCGCTGGTGTTGAGGCCCCACGACCAGACAGAGCCATCGGCCTTGAGCGCGAGGGTGTGGGAGTTGCCGGCGGCGGCTTTGGTCGCGGTGGTCAGCGTCGTGATTTGAACCGCGAGATCGCGCTGGGCGGTTGAGTTGTTGCCCAGCTGGCCGTTCGCATTGAGACCCCAGGCCCAGAGGGTTTGGTCGCTGCGAATCGCAACCGAGTGGGAAGCTCCCGCCGAAAGGCTGGCCAGATTGATGAAGGTCGTCGCCTGAATCGCCGCAGGGCGCTGAAGCGTGGCGACACCGTCGCCGAACTGGCCGTTGGTGTTGTCGCCGAATACGGCAATCGTGCCATCCAGTCTTAGAATCAGCGTGTGAGCGCCACCGCCGGCCGCGCGGTAGGCGGCAATGAGCGCGGGAATCTGGACCGGTGTCGTGCGCCGAATGATCGTGCCGTCGCCCAGCTGGCCGTCGGCGTTGAGACCCCAGGTCCATGCCGTGCGATCGGTTTTGATCGCAAGGCTGTGCGCGGAACCGGCCGCGATCGCCGCGACGGTGGTGGAGAGCGTGGTGATTTGGACGGGCGCGGTGCGCTGCGTGAGCGTGCCATCACCGAGCTGGCCGTTGGAATTGAGCCCCCACGCCCAGACGGTGCCGTCCGATTTGAGCGCAAGACCATGCGAGGCGCCGGTCGCGATGGCCGTGATCCCGGTGAGGGTGGTGATTTGGACGGGCGCGGTGCGTTGCGTCGTGGTGCCGTCGCCGAGCTGGCCGTTGGTGTTGAGGCCCCAGGCCCAGACGGTGCCGTCGGATTTCAGGGCGAGACTATGCGAAGTGCCGGCAGCGATGGCCGTGATGCCGGTGAGCGCGGTGATGGGGACGGGCGCGGTGCGCTGCGTCGTCGTGCCGTCGCCGAGCTGGCCGTTCGTGTTCAAACCCCATGACCAGACGGTGCCGTCGGATTTGAGAGCGAGACTGTGGGATGCTCCGCCAGCTACGGCCGTCATGCCTGCAAGGGAAGAAAGTTGAAGCGGCGCGGTGCGTTGCGTCGTGGTGCCGTCGCCAAGCTGGCCGTTCGTGTTCAGACCCCATGACCAGACCGTGCCATCAGACCTGAGGGCAAGCGTGTGGGCTGCGCCGGCTTCGACCGAGGCGATTCCGGTCAACGAGGTGATTTGCACGGGAACGGCCCGCTGCGTAGTCGTGCCGTCTCCGAGCTGGCCGTTGGAGTTCAGACCCCACGCCCAGACCGTGCCATTGGTCTTTAATGCCAAGGTGTGCGATGTGCCGGCCGCGACCGCGCTGACCCCGGGACTCGGACCTGCGACCGCCGCCTGCCAACCACACGTCAAAAGGGCGAAAGCACAAACTATCCGACCCACCCAGTTAAAACCGCTAGCATTTTGCGGATACACGGACTGGGGAAATGAAGGGCCTGGTGCGATTAGCAAGGCGCTATCGTGTCATACAAGTTGATTTCCGAAACCTCGCGTCAACACCTCGGCTCAGTCTGCAGCACGGATGTTTTCGGGCGATCGCTCCGCCCCTAAAATCTCAGCCGGGTGTTTTCGTGGGCGCAGCGGGGACAGGGGCTGAGTTCGGTGCCGACCGGAGCGGTGTAGAGCTGGTCGCAGCGGATGCAGTGGAACGTC
>JANYBX010000049.1 GCA_025360615.1 Opitutia bacterium | reverse complement strand
CCTCACCCCGCGAGCGACGTCGCCAAAGCCGAAGCGGGGTGGGGGCACCCCGCCCACAAAAGGCAAATCCGGCATCATCGCCACCGGACTCAAGCCCGTGCCGCGGCACGCCCCGCGCCGCCTCGCGACCACCGGCGACGTCGTGAAACTCCAGCGCCTGATGATGCACGCGCTTCTCCGCCCGCTCACGGCGAAAGACGGAATGCAGACCAAGTGGATCGACGGCCGGGCGACGGCCGACGTGGCGGCGGAGTTCATCAAGCCGAATGACCGCCTCACGGCCTTCGAGCGCCTTCAGCTCTACAACCGCATGTATTGGTTCCGGCTCATCGACATCATGCACGATGACAACCCCGGCCTGCGCGCCCTGCTGGGGCCAAAAAAATTCACCCGCTTCATCGAGGCTTACCTCGCCAAATATCCCTCGCGCTCCTTCACGCTGCGCAACCTCTGCTCGCGGCTCACGCCCTTCATCCGCGAGGCACCGCACCTCACCGCGCCGCGCACGGCGCTCGCGCTCGACATCGCCCGCTTCGAGTGGGCGCAGACGGTGGCCTTCGACGGCGAGAAACGCCCCGTCATCACACCGGCGGAAATCGCCGCCACGCCACCCCACCGCCTGCGTCTTGAGCTCCAACCCTACCTGACGCTGCTCGCATTCAGCCATCCGGTGGACGACTACGTGCTCGCCGTGAAACGCCGCGACGCGCTGCGCACCGAAGCGAGCCACGCCGTCGAGTCCACCGCTCGTGCCACCGAGGCGGGCAGCAAGATTCCCCTCCCGAAACCGGCGCGCATCTATCTCGCCGCTCACCGGCTGAACAACCGGCTCTACTACAAACGTCTTGAACGCCCCGCGTTTCTCATCCTCGAAGCCCTGCGCGCCGGCCGCCCGCTCGCGACCGCCATCGCCGCGGGCGGCGCGCGCGTGACGGCCGCAGACGTGCAGACGTGGTTCGCCACGTGGATGGAACTCGGCTGGCTGTGTCGCCGGAAATAATGCGCGCGCGATCCGAGCGTACCGCCTCCCGGCAGGCTCCTCTCTTCAGACCCTTAATCCAGCCTTCGTTTTTTCGCGCGCTTTCTCGCTTTTCGCGGGCATAAATTCGCCGCCCGCCCCTCCCACCTCCCATGAAGTCCCTCTGCTCCAAACTCGACTCCGCCCTCGTTTTCATCGGCTGCCTCCTCCAATCGCCCCTGCTGCTCGCCATTCGCCTGTTTTGGGGCTGGCAATTTTTTCTCTCCGGGAAGGGCAAGCTCATGAACCTCGAGCGCACCACGAGCTTCTTCGAGAGCCTCCACCTGCCGATGCCGAAGCTTAACGCCATCGCCGCCGGCTCCGTCGAGTGCTTCGGCGGCCTGCTCCTGATGGCGGGGCTGCTCACCCGCTTCGTTTCGCCGGCGCTGATCTTCACGATGATCGTCGCCTACGTCACCGCCGACAACGAGGCACTGCGCGGCGCCTTCCGCGAGCCGGACAAGTTCACCGCCGCCGCGCCCTTTCTTTTCCTCTTTGCGAGCGTGATCGTTTTCGCCTTCGGCCCGGGCAAACTCTCGCTCGACGCGATGGTGTTCAATAAATCCGGCAAAACCTGAGCGAAGTCGAACGGCCTAACCCGCCGTTGCGGCTCGGCTCACGGGGAATGCCCGGGTCAACCCGCCCGTTAAGGATAACGCGACCTCCCTTCGGAAAGCGTCCGCCACCCGCCGAGCCGCGTATTATCATCACCATGAAGCTCTGCTTTCTGCTCGCTGCTTTCGGTCTCGGTCTCGCGTTTTCACCGGTCCACGCCGCGGAATCCACCGAAGCGCCATCCGCGCTCGTGTGGCACGCGTGGTCCGATGACCTCTTCGCGCAGGCGAAGCGCGAAAATAAATTCGTGCTCCTCGATCTTGAGGCCGTCTGGTGTCACTGGTGCCACGTGATGGAGGCGACGACGTATCGCGATCCGCGCGTGGTCGCGCTGCTGCGCGAGCGCTATCTGCTGGTGCGCGTCGATCAGGATTCGAGGCCCGATCTAGCGACCCGTTACGAGGACTACGGCTGGCCCGCGACAGTCATCTACGCGCCCGATGGCGCCGAGATCGTGAAGAAGCAGGGCTACATCGAGCCGAACGGCATGGCGCGCCTGCTCCAAGCCGTGATCGACGATCCCCCTCCGGTCGCCGCGCAAAACGTCTCCACGGATCGTGCGACCGCCGATTCAACCTCGCTCACGCCCGAGCGCCGCGCCGCCCTCCGCACAACCTGGCTGGGCGGCTACGACGAAAAGGAAGGAGGCTGGGGTTTCTCGCATAAATTTCTCGAAGCCGACGCCGTCGAACTTGCGCTCCGCGAAGCGGCGCGTGGCGACACGGCTTCCGAAAAACGCGCCCGCGACACCCTGCGGCTTCAGCGCAAGCTCCTCGATCCGGTGTGGGGCGGCATCTACCAATACTCCGCCGGCGGCACCTGGGATGAACCGCATTTTGAGAAAATTATCTCCATCCAGGCCGACGATCTCCGGACCTACGCGCTCGCCTGCGCGCAGTGGGGCGATCCCGCCGACCTCGACACGGTGCGCGCGATCCACGGCTACGTGCGAAAATTTCTCACCAGTCCCGACGGCGTGGTTTACGTCAGCCAGGACGCCGATCTCGTGCCCGGCGAACACAGTGCCGACTACTTCTCGCTCGACGATGCGGGCCGCCGCGCGCGCGGGCTGCCACGCATCGACCGGCACATTTACGCCCGGGAAAACGGCTGGATCATCTCCGCGCTCGCGCAACTCGCCTCCGTGACGGGTGACGACACCTACCGCATCGAGGCCCAGCGCGCGGCGAGCTGGATCATCGCGCACCGCAGTCTCGCCGGCGGCGGATTTCGCCACGACGAACGCGATTCTGCCGGTCCCTATCTCGGGGACACGCTTGCGATGGGCCGCGCGTTTCTCTCTTTGCACGAACTCACGCAGGATGCCGCGTGGCTCGCGCGCGCCACGGCGGCGGCGCAATTCATCGAGGCGCATTTCGCGCGCGGCGCCGAATCCGGTTTCGCGTCGAGCGAGGCGACGCGGACGACCTTGCCCGCGCCGCGTCCGCAATTCGAGGAGAACGTGCAACTCGCGCGCTTCACCGCCGCGCTGGCACGCGTGACCGGTCGCGCGGAATTTCGCGCCGACGCCGAGTCGGCCTTGCGCTGGCTGCTCGCGCCGGAGGTGATGGAGCGCCGCGGTTTTTATCTCTCGGGCGCGTTGCTCGCGGAGGAGGAAGTGCGCACGGAGCCGCTGCACGTGGCCGTGGTCGGTCGAGCGGATGATCCGGTGGCGCGCGCGTTGTTGGCCGCCGCCTTGCGCGCACCGACGGCGCACAAACTCGTCGAGCGGTGGGCTCGCGGCACCGGCCGGGCACCGCGCGGGGAGGATATTTATCCCGAGCTGGGAAAGCCCGCCGCGTTTGTCTGCGCCAACGGCGCGTGTTCGCCGCCGATGTTTGAAGTGCCCTCGCTCAACGCGCGGCTGGCGAAGATCGTGGCGGCCGCGAAATAGGAGCGGTCAG
>JANYBX010000047.1 GCA_025360615.1 Opitutia bacterium | reverse complement strand
CGACCGCGACGACTACCGGTCGGAAATCCAAGGGCCGCCGCTCGATTTGCCGATTGCTGTGCTCATCAATGCCGGGAGCGCGAGCGCGGCGGAAGTGGTGACGGGGGCGTTTAAGGATACGAGCCGCGCGGTGGTCGTGGGCGAGCGTTCGTTCGGCAAGGGTTCGGTGCAGTCCATTTTTAAACTGAAGAATGGCGACGGCCTGCGACTGACGACGGCGCGCTATTACACGCCGAGCGGCGTGAGCCTGCACGAGAAGGGGATTAGCCCGCACATCGAGGTCGTGATGACGCCCGAGGAGGACAACAAGCTCAGCTTGCAGCGCTCGCGGTCGGAGATTTCCGAGACGAAGGAATTCAAGGAGCGGTTCGGCTTTGAGCCGATTCAGGATCGGCAACTGCAAGCCGCGATCGACGTGCTGACCGGCGTGCGGGTGTTGGACTCCCGGACGACGCCGATGACATCGAAGTAAACCGACGACGGATGATTCTGGCCCTTGAAAGTTCCTGCGACGAGAGCGCCGTGGCGGTCTTTGATCCGGCGCGTGGCATGGTGAGAGAATGGATTCACAGCCAGATCGCGTTGCACGAGCGGCATGGCGGAGTCGTGCCGGATTTGGCGACACGGGAACACCTGCGGCATTTCGGGCCGCTGCTCGAACGGGCGCGCGGGGAAATTGATTTTTCCCATGTCACTCAAGTCGCCGTGACGAACGGTCCGGGGCTCGCGGCGTGTCTCGCCATCGGCGTGGCGGCGGCGAAATCGCTTGCGCTGGCGCTGCGCGTGCCGGTCGTGGGCGTGAACCATCTGCGAGGGCACGCATGGTCGCCGTTCATCGTGTTGCACGCGGAAGCTCCGGGAGAATTTGCGGCGCGAACGGCGAAGCTCCTGCCGCATCTCGGTCTGATTGTGTCGGGTGGAAACACGTTGCTCTTCACGCTCGACGAAGGGCGACGCATCACGGTGCTCGCCTCGACGCGCGACGATGCGGCGGGCGAAGCGCTCGACAAAGGCGCGAAGCTGCTCGGCCTTGGTTATCCCGGCGGGCCGCTGATTGAGAAGCTGGCGGCGCAGGGGAAGGCGGAGGCGTTTGATTTTCCACGGGGGATCGGTCCGCGCGGCGATTTGGATTTCAGTTTCTCGGGACTGAAAACGAGCCTGCGTTATCGCTTGGAAAAGATGCCGGCGGGCGAGGTGGCGGCACGGCTCCCGGATCTGTGCGCGAGCTACCAGGCGGCGGCGGTCGATGCGCTGGCGCGGAAGACGCGGGTGGCGCTGGAGCGCGGCGGATTTCGCAGTCTTGGTTTGTCGGGCGGCGTGGCGAACAACGGCACGTTGCGCGCACAGCTGGAAATAGTAGCGAAGCACGCGGGCGTGCCGCTGCTGGCGGCGCAGGCGAAACACACGGGGGACAACGCGGGGATGATCGCGTTCGCGGCATGGGCGGATGCCACGGGAGTCGAGCGAGCTGCCGGGCTGTCGTTGCGCGTGGAGCCGAGCGCGGCGCTGGCAGGCGCCTAAAACACGTGCGCGATCAGGCTTTGGGCGGCGTGATTTTTTTCGCTTCGAGTTCGCGGATGGAGCGAATCGAAAACGTGTAGTCGATCCAGAGCTCAACTTCGGATTCGGAACAGGCGCGCATCCGGACGGCCTGTGAGAGACCATTCGTCAGAACCTCAAATTCGCTGCCGAGACCCTTTTTCACCAACTCAAGATCCTCGAAAATTTTCGCGAGCAATTCCCGGCGGATGTCGTTTGGACGACGGACGAAGAGGCCGACGGGGCCGTCGATTAGTTTGGTATCACCGACCAGTTTGGATCCGTCCACGAGGTCGCGCACCTGCTTCACGCGTTCATAGAGGCGCATGTCTGCGGTCACTTCGGCGACGATGGCGATGTTGGCGAACGAGGTGACGACGTCTCCCTTCCCGATGAATGAACCCTTGCGATCCCCGCTCGTGAGGCGCACTTCGCGATGCTCGAGCTTGAGGCCGGGGACGGCCTTGATCGCGGCACTGATTGACTCGATGGAACTCGCGAGCTGCTTGTTGCGGATTTCCTGTTTGTCGGCGGGATTGGAGAGCGCGAATTGGATGACGACTGCGTCCGCCCGCTTGATGAGCGTGACGGGCACGGTCGGTAGGGGGATCGCAGGTTGGGCAGGAGGAGACAAACGGCTTCGGGACAGGCTGGAGCTGGACTGGTAGCCGCGATCTTCCTCCGTCGAAACCTCGAACGGACTTAACACAAGATTTTCGCCGGAATCTTCGG
>JANYBX010000557.1 GCA_025360615.1 Opitutia bacterium | reverse complement strand
GGGGCAGCCCGCTCAGCGGCCAATAAAGATAGGGCATCAGCAGATCGAAGGCGCTCACATCGACGCCCGGAATCAGCGGCGCGAGCACGGCGGCTTCCGCGAGCGGCACGGGCTGGTCGTTCGCGAGAGTCCAGACGGCGGACTTCGCGCCGTTTTGCAGGAGCCAGCGATGGGCCTGGCCGGCGGCATCGGTGAGCTGCACGCGGGTGATGGCGCCCTCGTCGTTGCGCGAGCCCCAGAGCTGGCCGCGGTAAACGCGTTCCTCGCCGCGACGCGGGAGGGCGTGCAGCTCGAATTCGAGGAAGTATTGCCCGGGGATGGCCGAGTCGCGGAATTTTTCGAGGAGGGCGCGGGCCGTCGCGGCGTCGAGTTTCCCTACTTGGGCGAGATCGGGAGCGGTGGGAAAATTAGGCGGCCCGGCGGGTAGGCGAACGGGGAGCGCCGCGAGCGCCAAAACGAAAAACGCCCGCCAAAGAGAGGCGGGCGTGGAATGGGAAACCCCGGCCATGGGTTACTTTTTCGGCGTGTCGGCGGCCGGAGCGGGCGCCGGCACGGTCACGGGGACAACCGGAGCGGTGGCGGCAGGGACGGGAGCCGGGACGGCCGCAGGAACCGTGATGCTCGGCAGCGCGCTGCCCGCGCTGGCCCGGGCGACTTTGCGCTCATGGATGCGGCCGAGATAAAGGGCGAAAGCGAGGACGAAGAAGGCGATGGCCCCTTTAATGGTCGCGTTCGAGAGGACGTTGCCGGTATCGGCGCCGAAGGCGGCCTCCGCCATGCCGCCGCCCATCGCGGAGCCCATGCCGCCGTCGGACTTGGCCTTCTGGGCCAGCACAACGAGGATGAGAAACAGGGAAACCAGGATGAGGACAAACGTGAGAATACCGAGGACGATGCTCATGGAAAAGCTAAGGAGAATTCGGGCGGGAGGGAGTTTGTCAATGCACCGATGCGGCCTTTTCGGCCACCGGCCAGAGTGCCTGCAAAGCACTCCATTCCGCCTGTTGAGTCTTCCATGATGCGGCTTTGTCCGCCTCATCCGCGATCTCATGGGGCGTCAGCCGCGCGAGCGTGAGCGGCGGAACTTGGCTAGAAGGGAAAGAAGGAAATATCAACGTGTTGACCGACCCGAGACCGAGGCCCGCGTGACAATTGGCGCAAAACCGCATCGGCGTGTTCTGCGGTCCGGACTGAAAATCGGACACCGCCCGTCCACGGCTGTCCACCTGATCAAAATCGTGCGCGAAGAAAAACATGAAGCGTTTATCAGCCGGATGAATCGCCATTAGGCGGCCGGGCTGACTCGCGGCGACCGCACCCGTCTCAAGTTCAAATTCCGCAAAGCTCTGAAGCCGTCGAAAAAATTCCGAATCAGAAGGCGAGGCGAGAGCCCGGAGTTTATCCAAGGCTTCTCGGTTCGTGACCCGGTAGCGGCGTAATTGCACCGAAAGGGTCAGAGCGGTCGCTCGCCAACATCCAGCGCGATCCACCACCGCCAGTCGGCGAATGAGCGCGAACTCCGCGCCCACCGGCAACTCCGGCAGTGTCGGGTTTAATTTTCGTTCACGAACATCCTCCGACAACCACGCGTTGGGGAAATCGGCGACCGTTTTGAAGTAGGTTGCCGGCGTCAACTCGCCTTCCGGGAAACGGACTCGAAGGGAAAACAGGCTCCGCCCGTGAAATTGAGTAGCGTGGTATTTCGCGACTAACTCACCCTCGTCGCGACCCAAGGTCATCCAAGGTCCGTCGGCTGTCGCGATTTCCCGCGGTAGAAAAACGTCCGGCCCGCCGGGCGCAGCGGGCTGCGCGGGCCACCGCCCGGAACTCGCGGCGGCGGCCAGCGGGTCCGTGATCGTCTCGATTTCATTCCGGTCGAGCGCGAGTTTCACCATCGCTCGCATGAGCGTCTGCAAATATTCGCGGTCTTCGCCCGTGTGCAGCCAAACGTGGTCGAACACGGTCCACACACGATTTTGCACGAGCGCGCGCTGCACCGGAGAGCAACGCCGCAGGTCCGCGTCGGACAGACTGTTCAAGGCCTCGAGCGCAGCGAGCAACTGGGTGCGAGACCTGCCGCGCAGGAAATAATCGGAACCGCTCCAAACTAACGGATCGATTTCGTTCTCGCCGTAGATTTTGCCGTCGGGCGCGATTCGCACCATGATCGCGCGGTCGAGCGCGGTGATGCACGCCGATGCTGTCGTCGGCGCGGCGGCACCCAGCCGGGCACACAGCAACAGCGTGCTCCCGGCCAGAACCAGAACACCGCGACCAAATGCTTTCCAAGCTCGCGCGCCAGCGGATGTCATGTTCGCGGCGCCCCGTTGCCGTCTATGACTCCACGCCGATTTTTTCGAGGAGGCGCTGCAGGTCGTCGTTGCCGCGGTATTCGATCACGATCCGGCCTTTTTTCGGGGTGTGCAGCACGGCCACGCGCGCACCGAGGTGGGAGCTAAGCTTTTTCTCAATGCCGGCGACCGCGGCGGCGTCCTGCGCGGGCAGCTTGCGGACGTGAGCCATGGGGGCCTTCGAGTTACCCGTGGCCTTGGCGGTCTGCACGAGCTTTTCCGTGGCGCGGACACTGAGGCCGCCTTCAATGACGCGGCGAACGAGCACGGTGCGTTGCGCGGGCTCCTCGACGCCGAGGAGAACTTTGGCGTGGCCGACGCTGAGAAGATTTTTCGCGATGTAGCCTTGGATGTCGGCGTCGAGTGAAAGGAGACGGAGAGAGTTGGCGACGGAGGCTCGGCCCTTCCCTACCCGCTCAGCGGCGGTTTCCTGCGTGAGGTCGAAATCGCGGATGAGGCTGGCGTAGCCGTGCGCTTCCTCGATGGCGTTGAGGCCTTCGCGCTGGAGATTTTCGATCAGGCCGAGGGCGGCAGCGGAGGCGTTGCTCGCTTCGACGAGGCGCGCGGGGATGGCCTTGATCTTGAGTTGTTGAAACGCGCGCCAGCGGCGTTCGCCGGCGATGAGTTCAAATTTGTCACCGTGTTTGCGCACGACGATCGGCTGGAGCAGGCCCTCGGAGCGGATGCTCTCGGCGAGTTCGCTGAGCTGCTCGGCGGGGATTTCGCGGCGCGCCTGATAAGGACTGGGAACGATGAGGTGGACGGCGATCTCATGGTAACCGGGCGCGCCATTGCCCGGCGCGGGCGCGGGGCTCGCGGCGGGGGCGGATGGCGCGGGAGCAGCGGGGGTGGCAGGCTTGGCGGCGGCGATGAGGCCACCGAGTCCTCGGCCGAGACGGGATTTGGGTGCAGCGGACATTTTTATTTGGCGATGGCGGCCGCAGGAGCGGTCGGAATGAAGAGGGTTTGGCCGGCCATGATTTTGGAAGCGTCGGCGATTTTGTTGGCGTTGATGATATCGGCGACTTTGGCGCCGGTTTTCTTCGCGATGAGCGGAAGGCTGTCGCCCTTTTGCACGGTGTAGCTGATGCCTTCCTTGGGGAAATCGTCCTTGAACGTCGTGGTGATGGCCGGCCGGGTGGCCTGCGCCTTGGCGAGGGAGTCGAGGGCGGCATTGGTCTGCTTCGCGAGTTTTTCCATCTGTGCGCCGACTTGCTGGAGGGTTTCGCTCCTCGAGCTGGCGACGGCGGAGTTGACCGCGCGGTTCAAGTCGGCGACGGCGTCGCGGAGCTGCGCGGCGGTGACGTAATTTTTTTCGGCTTTGCCGCGGAGGTCGGCGTTTTCGCGTTCGAGTTGCTCAACCTTGAGCGAGAGGGCGCCGACGCGTTGGGAAAGATCGCGGACATCTTCGCGGAGGTTGGCCAACTCGACTTGGGCGAAACCTCGGGGAGTGAGACCGGCGATAGCCAGGGCGGCGAGGAGCCAGAGTCGTGGGGACATGCGGGCGAGTTTGGAAAAGGCGGGCGCGAAAACAAGCGGCTAGTGCGCGCGCCGATGAAAAGGAAACGGCGTCGGGCTCAGCAGCGCGGGCATGGGATGGGACACGACGACGGCGCCGGCGGCGGCGGGGAACCCGCGGAGAAATTCCGATGCGGCCAACATGCGACCGCCGGGGCGCTGGAGCTGGCGGAGGCGCAGCACACCTGAGCCGGTCGCGATGAGGAGGCCATCGGCGTCCGCGCCGAGGACAAAGCCGGGCACCGACGCCGGCGACGGAGCGGCGATCGCCTCGGCGCGGCCGAGCTTGATGGGCTGGCCGTTGAGCTCGATGGAGCAAGTGGGCCACGGGAAGAGGCCGTTAATGCGGGCGGCGAGGACGTCGGCGGGGGCGTTGAAATCAAGGACACCGTCGGCTTTTTCCAAGCGGCGGCAGAACGTCGCGGCGGGGTGAATTTGCTCCGTGAACATCAGCGTGCCGGCGGCGAGTCGCGGCAGGGCGCGCGCGACGAGCGGGACACAGGCGGCGGAAAGTTTCGCCTCCACGTCGGCGGCGGTGTCGAGCGGCGCGATGACGACGCCTTCGGTATCGGCGATGGGGCCCGCGTCGAGTTCGCGCACGATGCGCATGAGGGTGACGCCGGTGCCGATTTCGCCGCTGGCGATGGCGGTTTGGATCGGCGAGGCCCCGCGGTATTTCGGGAGCAGCGAGGTGTGGAGGTTCAGGGTGCCGAGGCGCGGCGTGGCGATGAAGGCTTCGCGCAAGATGTGGCCGTAGGCCATGACGAGGGAGACGTCGGGCGCGAGGGCGGTGAGTTGGGCGCGCACTTCGTCGGTGAGTTTCTCGGGCTGGAAAACGGGGAGGCTGCGCGCGAGGGCCCACGTCTTGATGGCGTTGGGCGTGATTTTTTGGCCGCGGCCGACAGGGCGGTCGGGCTGGGTGAAGACGGCTACAACTTCGGCGTGCGCTCGTCCCGTGTTGCTCACGAGCCAGTCGAGCAGCGGGAGCGCGATGGCGTCGGAGCCGAGAAAAACGAGGCGGAGGGGAGCGGCGGACATGTCGAAGACTTGGACAGCCCAACCGGCCGTCAGGCCGACAGTTTTTTCAGCCACTTCCCCACTTCGCTGGCAAGTTTCGCGTAGGCCGCGTCGGTATTCGGTTTCGCGAGGCCATCGAGAAGGGTCCAGTGCTCGATGTGGCTCGCGGATTTTCCAGGCGCGAGCGCGGTGAGTTCGCCAAGAGTTTCGAGCTCGATCATTTCTCCGTTGGTGAACGTTTCAAAACAGCAACCGAGATCGGGATAGCGTGCGCCCGCGACGACGGCGGCGTGTTTGACGAAGGTCGTGCCTTCGAGCCAATACGCGGACCAGCCGGGATAATTTGTGATGCCGAGTTTCTGCGCGGCCTTCGCGTGGTTCACATTGATGCCGATGAAGTCGCGATGCAGATCCCAGACCGGCAGCGAGAGGTCGGTGAACGTCCACGGCACCAGCGCGCAATTCGGCAGCAGGTCGCCCGCGGCGTGATCGCCCTTCGGCAGCAGCGGGAGCACGCCGTAGCCGCCGGCGCGAAACATCGTGAGCGCCCACGGCGCGCACTCGACGGGCCAGAGGCCGCGGTTGGAAAGCGTGTGCGTGACCTTGACGGTGCGCGGGCCGAGCAACTCGAGCTTCAGGCTTTTTTGCAGGCCGGTTTTTTCTTCGGTGGGTTGCGTGAGGGCGACGCCGGCGGGGAGTTCCTTGATGGCGAGCGGCACATCGTCCGGCTGGTAGGTGCGAACAATATCCTCGGGCGAATGCCAGAGACGATGGCCGCCGCGCAGGTTGTAGCCGTGGGCGCGCGGCATGTCGGGGGGGAACTCGATAAACAAATTCCCGGCGCGGCCGGCCGTGGAGCCGAACGAGACGACGCGCGGGCCGACTCCCGTGGTGACGGTGAGCGCGAGAGCGCGCGTGGCGAGGGTGAGTGCGGCGGCGCCGCGGTAATCAGTCTTCAGGCGTTTCACGTTTGGTGCCCCGGGCTTTGTATTGGGCCTTGGTGGTGGGATACGAACTGTTGCTGTGTGTTTCCATCTCGCTCCGCGCTTCCTTGCCGACGAGATCGAAATAGATCGGGCAACCCGCGAGATCGAATTCCGCGACGAGACCGGCCTCAAGGTAGCGGCGGTATTGCTCGGTGAGTTTTTCCTCGCGGTTGCAAAACAGCTTGATGCGAAAAGGCCGCGTGCCGGTCTGCGTGGCGTAGTAAACGCGGAAACGTTTGCCGCCGATGGAGGGCGGCGGCGTGCGGTCGGCGAGGTAGGCGAGGTGCTGGTTGAGCTTCGCGGTCGGGAGTTTTTTATCGAGCGTGCGGTGCAGTTTTACGGCGGCGTTCAACATGCGGTCGACTTCGTAGCTGCTCACGGCGGACACGAAAATCAGCGGCGCGCCGGGCGTGAAAAACAAGCGGTCGAAGAGCGCTTTCTCGTATTTGTCGCGGTAGTCGCGGGCATTTTTGTAGCCGGAGAGTTTCAGGTTTCCCTTGGAAAACATCTCCTGCACGAGGTCCCATTTGTTGACGACGATGACGATGGGCTTCTTGTCCTTGATCGCTTCGCCGGCGATGGCCTTGTCCTGCTGCGTGACGCCTTCGAGCGCGTCGAGCACGAGGAAAACCACATCGGCGCGCTGGATGGCGTCGAGCGAGCGGAGGCGGGAAAAATATTCGACGGGCGAGGCGAGCTTCGTCGCGGCCTTGATGCCGGCCGTGTCGATCAGCTTGAAGGGATACATCTCGCCGTCGCGGCCCTTGAACTCGAACGGCAGCTCGACGGAATCGCGCGTGGTGCCGGCGATGGGGCTGACGACGAGACGGTCGCTCTTGAGGAGATTATTGCTGAGAGAGGATTTGCCGACATTGGGGCGGCCGATGAAGCAGACACAGAGCGGATCGGCGGCGGTCTTGGTCGTCGCGGCATCGACTTCGGGGACGGCACCGAGGCGAGCGAGGATGAGCCCGCGCAGATCGGTTTCACCCGTGCCGTGCTCGGCGGAGACGCGGGCGGGTTCGCCGAGACCGAGACGGTAGGCGTCGGCGAGATTAACTTTCTCGTCGTTGAAATCGGCTTTGTTGACGACGAGGAGGACGCTTTTCTTCGACTTGCGGAGCATCTTGGCGATGCGTTCGTCGAGGGCGTTGACGCCTTCGAGGCCGTCGATGACGAAGAGAATCAGATCGGCCGAGGCGATGGCGAAGTCCACCTGCCGCTCGGAGGCTTTGATGATGTCGGCGGCGCTCTGCGCATCGGTCAGGCCGAGGCCGCCGGTGTCGAGGAGCGTGAACTGGCCCTCGGCGATCTCGGTGGAGATGACGTCGCGCGTGACGCCGGGCTGGTCGTGGACGATGGAAATGCGCTTCCGCGCGAGCCGGTTGAAGAGGCGGCTTTTGCCGACATTGGGACGGCCTACGATGGCGACGGTGCGGGACATGGGATGGCTTTACAGGAGGAAACAGAGGCAACCGAGCGCAAATTCACGCGCGGCTGCGGCCGTAGATTTACTTTTTCGCGCCTTGCACGAACCGCTCGATGCGGTCGCACGCGACGATGAGCTGTTCGTAGCTCGTCGCGAAACACGCGCGGACGTGGCCGATGCCGTTTTCGCCAAACGCGCTGCCGGGAACGACCGCGACTTTCTCCGCCGTGAGCAGGCCGGTCGCGAATTCCTTTTCGCCGAGGCCGGTCGAAGCGACGCTCGGGAATGCATAAAAACTGCCGCGCGGCGAGTGACACTTGAGACCGATTTCGTTAAACCGGCGGACGATGAGATCGCGGCGACGGTGGTATTGCTCGCGCATCTTCACGACGCTGTCCCAGCCGCGTTGAAGCGCTTCGAGGGCGGCTTCCTGCGCGATGATCGAGGCGCAGAGCATGGTGTATTGGTGGACTTTCATCATCGCGTCGATCAGCGCCGCGGGTCCGCACGCGTAGCCGAGACGCCAGCCGGTCATCGCAAACGCCTTCGAAAAACCATGGAGGAAAATCGTGCGCTCGGCCATGCCGGGCAGGCTCGCGATGCTCGTGTGCGTGCCGTCGAAGGTGAGCTCGGAATAAATTTCGTCGCTCAACACCAGCAGGTCTTTCTCGCGGCAAAACGCGGCGATGGCCTCGAGTTGCACGCGGTCGCAGGTGCCGCCCGTGGGATTACACGGGAGGTTGAGCATCAGGATTTTTGCGCCGGGTTGCCACGCGGCGCGGAGGGCGTCGGCGGTCAGCGAGAAGTTGTCCTTCGCAAACGTCGGCACGGCGATGGCCTGCCCGTGGACGAGCGCGACGCTCGGCGAATAGGAGACATAGCACGGCTGGTGAAACATCACCTTGTCGCCGACGTTACAGAAAGCGCGCAGCGCGAGATCGAGCGCTTCGCTGACGCCCACGGTGACGATCACCTGATCCTCGGGCCGGTAGCTGACGTTAAAATGATGCTCGACGTAGACGGAAATCGCGCGGCGCAGCTCGATCATGCCGAGGTTGGACGTGTAGTAGGTCTTGCCGCGCTCGAGGGCGAAGATGGCGGCTTCGCGGATGTGCCACGGCGTGACGAAGTCGGGCTCGCCGACGCCGAGGGAGATCACGTCCTGGCCTTTCATTTTCGCGACGAGTTCGAAGAAATCGCGGATGCCGCTCTTCGGTAGCGCGGCCACGTGGCCCGCCACCCAGCGTTTTGGGTCAATGCTCATGGGGAGATGGCCGGCCGGTCAGGGCGCGACGTTGAGCCTGGTGGTGGGCGCCTCGCCGACATCGAGCAGGTAACCCTGATCCTTGTAGCAGCGGAGCATGAAATGCGTGGAGGTCGAGAGCACGCCCTCGATGGTCGAAAGTTTCTCGGACACGAAGCCCGCGACTTTTTGCAACGACGCGCCTTTCACGAAAACCAGCAGGTCGTAGCCGCCCGACATCAGGTAGCACGACTCGACTTCATCGAAGCGCGCGAGGCGCTCCGCGAGCCGGTTAAACCCGCCGCCACGCTCCGGCGTGACCTTGACCTCGATGACGGCGCGCACGGTGTTGGCGGCGGCGGCCTCGCGGGAGAGATCGAGCACCGGACGCCAGCCGAGGAGGATTTTATCCTGCTTCAACTGCTCCAGGTGCTGTTCGACTTCACTGACGGACAGGCCCGCGACTTGCGCCATTTGCGCCGACGTGAGACTGCCGCCTTCGAGGAGCAGCTTGAGAACAGGATTCATAGGGGCGGCGAATATCCCGAGCCCCCCGGGGTTTGACGAGGACGAAAATCACGGCGTGCGCTTCAGTTACCGCGAAATCCGCCGATTACAGGCAGGGCAGTCAAACCACCCGCGCCACCGCCATGAGAATTCTAATCGTAGACGACGACCCGGTCTGCCGCCGCGTGCTGCAGGAAATTCTCAACGCCGAGCCCGATGTCCAGACGACCGAGGCCGCTGATGGCAACGAGGCTTGGACGCTGCTCGACAATCCCTCGCGCCGCTTCGATCTCGTATTTTTGGACATCACGATGCCGGCGCCGGACGGGTTGGAAATTCTCGCCCGCATTCGCGATTCGCAAATTCTTCGCTCGCTGCGCGTGGTCGTCTGCACGGCGACGAGCGATCGTGGCACGGTTTCCAAGGCGATCCAGCTCGGCGCGCGCCGCTTCATCGTGAAGCCGGCGACGGCTCCGCTGGTTCAAGCACAGTTGGAAAAAGTCCGCGCTGAGATCGCGGCGGACGGCCCACGCCGGGGTAAACCGGCCGGCGTTTTGGCGAGCTGAGCCTGTCGCAGGCCAACGCGCCAGAGCGGTCGCGCCTGTGATTGCTTCGCGCCGGGAAATCATTCAACGGTGTGATTCGATGTTCGAATCACTCACCGACAAACTCGGCAGCGCCCTCCGCAACCTCCGCGGCGTGGGAAAACTCACGGAAGAAAACATGGCCGACGCGCTCAAGGAAGTGCGCACCGCCCTGCTCGCTGCCGACGTGCATTTCAAGGTCGCGCGCGAATTCGTCGAGCGTGTGCAGGCCGCCTGCGTCGGCCAGGAAGTGCTGAAGTCCGTCACGCCCGGCCAGCAAGTCGTGAAGATTATCCACGACGAACTCGTGCGCCTGCTCGGCGAAGGCACGAGCACGCTCTCCCCCGCCCGCCCGCTGAAAATCCTGATGGTCGGCCTGCACGGCTCCGGCAAAACGACTTCGACCGCGAAGCTCGGCAAGCTCCTCAAAAAACGCGGCTACAAACCGTTCGTCGTCGCGTGCGACGTGTATCGTCCCGCCGCCATCGATCAGTTGAAAACCATCGGCAAATCGCTGGGCATTCCGGTATACGACGAAGGCCTCGGTGACCCCGTCGCCATTGCTGAAAACGGACGCAAGTTCGCCCGCGACAACGACTGCGACGTAGTGATTTACGATACCGCCGGACGCTTGCAAATCGACGAAGAGTTGATGCAGG
>JANYBX010000502.1 GCA_025360615.1 Opitutia bacterium | reverse complement strand
TGGAGCGCGTCGTAGAGCGGGCGGAGGTAGGGGAGGATTTTTTCGCGGAGATCGCCGGGGAGGAAGCCGAGGGCTTCGCCGGCTTCGACGGCGGGGCGGGTGAGGATGATGCGTTGGACTTCGTTTTTCAGGAGCGCGGAGACGGCGGCGGCCATCGCGAGGTAGGTCTTGCCGGTGCCGGCGGGGCCGATGCCGAAGACGACGGGGTTTTTCAGGATGGACTGAACGTAGAGTTTTTGGCCGAGGGTTTTCGGGATGATCGTTTTCCGGTTGGTCGTGATGACGAGGGGCGATTCGTGGAGGGCGTGGAGCGCGGGGCCTTCGCCGCGGGCGAAGCCTTCGAGGAGGCGGAGGAAATCGGGCGTGCGGAGGGTGAGGCCTTGCGTGCGGGCGGTGTGGAGGAAGTTGAAAAAATCGGCGGCGAGGGCGACGGGGTCGGGGACAGATTTCGAGTTCGAGGTTTCGGATTTGGCGTCGCCGGGGGCGGGCTCGATTTTCAGCCAGTCCTCGCGAGTGATGAGGCGGACGCCGAGGATGCGCTCGGCGTGAACGAGGTTTTGCTCGTCGCCAGCATAGAGCTGGCTGAGGTGACGGGGGCTGGGGAAATGGAGGGTCTTGGAGAGCAAGGGGGGCAGGAGATTTTTTTAACCCGGAATTTTTTTTGGAACGCTAATCTTCGCTGATCATCGCTAATCCCAATCAGTGCAGATGAGCGCAGATTAGCGTTCCAAAAATCATTCTGAAAATTTCCGCGGTCAGGCGGTGAGTTGCTGCGCGGCGGCAGCGAGGCGCTCCCACATGGCGTCGAGGGCTTGCGGGAGGATGCGGGTCTGGGCGAGGACGGGCATGAAGTTGTTGTCGCCGTTCCAGCGGGGAACGAGGTGGCCGTGGAGGTGGGCGATGCTGCCGCCGGCGGCGGAGCCGAGGTTAAAGCCGATGTTGATGCCGTCGGGTTTCAGGGCGGCGTTGAGGAGTTTTTGGCCGAAGACGATTTCCTCCATGAGGTCGGCGCGCTCGGCGGGGGTGAGTTCGAGGAGGTCGGTGACTTCGCGAAACGGGACGGCGAGGAGGTGGCCGGGGTTGTAGGGATAGCGGTTGAGGATGAGATAGGACTGCGGGGCGCGATGCACGATGAGCGCGGCGCGGTCGTCGCCCGAGGCGGGGAGTTCGGTGAACGGGCGCTGGAGGGCGGCGGGATAACGCGGCGCCTCGATGTATTCCATGCGCCAGTAGGGGTGGAGCTGCTGAGGATTCAAGGGGTCGCGAAGGAAGCGGGCGCGCTGGGGGATGTCAAAGCCGGGGGCGATGATGAGACGGATGGGAGAGATGGGACGGATGGGGCGGATAATGACGGATCGAGAGTTGAGAGTGCGGAACGAGGATCGGGCGAGTGCAGCGAGTAGGCAGGAGGGTTTTTGTAGTTGATATGACGAACGTCATGTTAACGGTGTCGCTTTCCATTTCGTTTCATGCGCTATCCGGCCAATCACAAACTCGCCACGCGGCGCCGCATCGTGGCGGCGGCGAGCGCGGCGTTTCGGGAGCGGGGCGTCGAGGGTACGGGCGTGGACGAGGTAATGCGGCGGGCGGGGCTCACGCACGGGGGATTCTACGCGCATTTTAGCGACAAGGCCGAGCTCGTGGCCGAGGCGTGCGCGGAGGCGTTCGACGCGGCGGTGGAAAATCTCGACCGGATCGCGGTGCAACCGACGGCGGCGAAACGCGCCAGGATGCTGATCGACAGCTATCTTTCGGCGCGGCATCGGGACAACCGCGGCTCCGGGTGTCTCGTCGTCGCGGTCGCGGCCGACATGGGGCGGCTCGATGGCGCGGGGCGCGCGGGGTATGGGCGGGGTTTCGCGCGGCATCTCGACCGGTTGTGCGCGGCGCTGCGGCTCGCGCGCGACGCGGAGAAGAACCGCGATCTCGTGACGCACTTGATGAGCTCCCTGGTGGGGGCGCTGCTGTTTGCGCGCGCGGCGGACACGCCGGAGCGGAGCGATGCGTTGCTGGGTTCGGCGCGGCGGATGTTGCGGGAGGAGTTTTGCTGATGAAGGGGGAGTCGGCAGCGGCTGATCGGAGGGGAGGGCGGGTTATCCTTAACGCACCGCTGCGATTAGAGTTTTGCGGGAAAGCTGAACGCAACCGGCGCGTTAGGGATAACGCGCCCTACCTCGGAGCGGCGTGAACGCACGCGGAAATTTTTTATGAACACAACACAGGGTAACGGTAGTCGTCGTCGGGTGGTAATCACGGGGCTGGGCGCGGTGACGCCGGTCGGCAATTCCGTCGCGGCCACGTGGGCGGCGCTCGTCGCGGGTCAGAGCGGCATCGGCAAAATCACGCGGTTCGACGCGAGTGGCTGCACGGCGCAGATCGCGGGCGAGGTGAAGGATTTCGATCCGACGCGGCCGATCGCGACGCCGGTGTTTCCCCGCGGCGCGGCCGCCGAGCCGACGACGGCGCCGCTCACGCCGAAGGAAGTGAAGAAGCTCGGGCGCTTCACGCATCTCGGGCTCGGGGCCGGGTTGGAAGCCTACGTCGACTCGGGACTCGATGCGGTGCGCGCGACGCTGCGGCCGGAGCGGCTGGCGATCAACATGGGCGTGGGCCTCGGCGGTTTGCCGGAGATCGAGGCGATGCACGACACGTGGAAGACAGGCGGCTACCGGAAGATTTCGCCGTTTTTCATTTTGCAGGTGGCGCCGAATATTTTGTCGGGGCAACTGGCCATCCTCCTCGACGCACGCGGGCCGAACATGAGCAACACCGCCGCGTGCGCGACGAGCGGCCACTCGCTGGGCGAATCGCTGCGCGTAATCCAGCGCGGCGAGGCCGACGTGATGATCGCGGGCGGTTCGGAGGCGGCGATCAGCCCGCTGTCCGTTGGGGCGTTTGCGCAGATGCGCGCGCTCTCGACGCGCAACGATGCGCCGGAAAAAGCGTCGCGCCCCTACGATGTGGATCGCGATGGTTTCGTGATCGGCGAGGGCGCGGTGGCGTTTGTGCTCGAGGAATATGAGCACGCGAAGGCCCGCGGCGCGCGGATTTACGCGGAGCTGAGCGGCTATGCGGCGTCGGGCGACGCGTATCATCTTTCGGCGCTCGCGCCGGAGGCCGAGGGCTCGCGACGCGCGATGATGCAGGCGCTCGCGGATGCGGGCGTGGCGCCGGCGAAAGTCGGCTATGTGTCGGCGCACGCGACCTCGACACCGGGCGGCGATGGCGAGGAAGCGGCGGCGATCGCGGCGGTGTTTGCCGAAAACAAATCGGCACTCCACGTCAGCGGCGTGAAATCCATGACGGGGCACTTGCTCGGCGGCGCAGGTGCGCTCGGGGCACTGGCGGCGACGCTGGCGGTGCATCACGGTGTGATTCCGCCGACGATCAATCTGGAGAACATCGACCCCGCGTGTGCCGCGCTCGGTTTGAATTTCACGCCGAACGTCGCGGTGACGAAGCGGGTCGATTACGCGCTGGCGAACAGCTTCGGCTTCGGCGGCACGAATGCGTCGCTGGTCGTCGGGCGGGTGTGAGGCCGCAGGAGATACGCCGCTGGTTGACGCTCACCAAAACCGAGTAAGCAAATTCGTTTTTCCTCAGCCGGCGGCGGTCGCGAGCGGAGAGAGATGTTCTTCGGCGAACGACATCGGCGCGTCGGCGCTGGCGGGCGGGCCCGCGAGCCAGGCGGAGGCGATGCGGGTGGATTCCGTCTGCCAGTCGAGTCCGGGCTTGGTGAAAATTGAAATCACGGGGAAGGCGTCGCTGCCTTGCCAGTTGAGGCTGGCTTTGAAGCAGAGCGTGCCGTCGGCGAGCATGTAGCTTTGGAGGAAAATCGCGCCGCGGACCTGCGTGGAGTCGGCACCGGCGGGCGGCGTGAGCGTCATGCGGGCGAGGCCGTGGTGGTAGTTGACCATGCGGGTCACCTCCCAGGAGGGACCGTTGTTCGAGGCGGATTCCTTGAGGAGCGCCTGTTCGATTTGCGTGAGAGAGGAGAGCAATCGGGTGGCCATGATGGGTGGGTGCGAAGGTGAAACGGGGGGACAAGCCATTCATCGGCAGGACGGGGCTAAGCTTGAGTTTTTTCTAAAGCCGCCGGGGCTTTGGGCCGTATGGGCGAATATGTCGGTCTCGCTCCACGTCCATCCGCCGCTCCCCGCCGTCGTGGCGGAAGCCGGGTTGGTGCTGTTGGTGGAGGATGAGGACTTTATCGCCGATCTCATGGTGTTGGTCCTCTCGCGGGCGGGCGTGCCGTGCCGGCGGGCGCGCGATGGCGCGGAGGCGTTGCGGATGGTGACGGAAAATGGCGCCGGGATCTCGCTGGCCATGGTGGATTTGTGCCTGCCGGACATGGTGGGCGACGAGCTGTGCCGCCAACTGCGAGCGTTGCATCCCGGGCTGCCGGTGTTGCTCACGAGTGGTCGCGACCTGGAGCGTTTTCAGCATGCGCTCGAGGAGGGTGGGCCGACGGCATTGCTGGCGAAACCGTATCGTCCGGCGGAGCTGCTCCGGCAGGTGCGCGCGATGTTGCCCGTGGCGGCGTGAGGTCGGCGCGGCGGCGGGGAACGTCGTTGGCGAACATTTGTTTGTATCACTGCGCGCGTGTGTCTTAGTCGTGGCTTCAGCGCCGGAGTTTCCGCGCGCGTTCGCCCCCGCACCATGTCACTAGAGAAAATTCTCATCGTCGAAGATGAGCCGGTCGTGCGCAATTTGCTCCAAAGCATTTTCGCCCGGCACAAATGCGTCGTCACGTGCGCGGGCACGCTGGCCGAGGCCACGACGTGCGTGGGGCGCGAGTCGTTTGACCTGATGATGCTCGACATTCGCCTGCCCGATGGCGACGGGCAGAAGTTTCTGGAGCAGGTCGCTACGCTGCCGGAGCGGCCGCTGGTGGTGATGATCACGGGCTACGGCACGATCGAGTCGGCCGTGGCGTGCATGAGGGCGGGCGCGTTCGACTATGCGCTGAAGCCTTTTTCGCCGAGCCAGATCGATGTTATCCTGAAAAAGGCGCAGTCCTACCGGCAGCTCCTCAGCATCAACCGCCTGCTGACCGACGATCCGGAGGACGACGACAGCGTGCTCGTGGGCCGCGGTCTCGCGATGACGCGGCTGCGCCAGCTCGTCGAGCGCGTCGCGCCCACGGATGCCACGGTGCTCGTGACGGGCGAGAGCGGCACGGGCAAGGAGATGATCGCGCGTGAATTCTACCGGCGGAGCCCGCGCCGCAGCCATCCGTTCATCAAGGTCAACTGCGCGGCGATTTCCGAAAACCTCATCGAGAGCGAATTTTTCGGGCATGAGCGCGGCGCATTTACCGGCGCGACGGAGCGCCGGGAAGGCCGCTTCGAACTCGCGAACCAAGGCACGCTGCTCCTCGACGAAGTGAGCGAGATCCCACTCGCACTGCAGGCGAAATTGCTCCGCGTTTTGCAGGAGCGGGAGTTCGAGCGCGTGGGCGGCAATCGCACCATCAAGGTCAACGTCCGCATCGTCGCCACGTCGAATCGCGACCTGATGCGCTACGTGGAGAAGGGCGATTTCCGGCAGGATCTTTATTACCGGCTCAACGTGTTCCCCGTCCACGTGCCCGCGTTGCGCGAGCGAGCCGACGACATCCCGCTGCTGGCGGAGCATTTTCTTCGGCGTTTCGCCCGTAAGCACGGCGTGAAGGTGACCGGCTTTTCCGATTCCGCCCGCGCCGTGATGCAGGAATACCGCTGGCCGGGCAATGTGCGTGAACTGCAAAATACGATCGAGCGCTCGGTCATTCTTTCCGAGTCCGGCCGGCCCGTGTCGGCGGCGGCGCTTGGTCTGCCGGGCGTGAAGATTAACTTCGAGTCCACGACCCCGTTTGCGGGGTCCGCCAGAGCGGGGGAGGAGGTGTTGCCCATGCTCGAGGAATCGGCTGCGGCTGTTTCCGCTGCCGCTTCACCCGCCGTCACGGACGGTCATGGGACGGTGGTGCGCCTCGATGAGTTGGAAAAACAGGCCATCAAGGCGGCGCTCCGGCAGACCGGCGGCAATCGCACCCAGGCCGCCGCCGCTCTCGGCATCAGCATCCGCACCCTGCGCAATAAATTGCAGGAATACCGCGCGGCGGGCGACGCCGTGGACGCGGACTTGGATGCGGTGGATGCCTGAGCCAACAGCCCGGGCCGGCCGCGCCGGGAATAAAGGCGAAGTTTCCCGACCGTGAAAAATCCGCCGCGGAGATGGGTTCGCGGCTAAACTGTCGCGCAAACGCGCCGATAAACAGGCAGCGCGTCAAACTCCGCCCCACCCATGCCTGTCATCGAAGAAATCACCGAGACCCTCATCCGCGATAATATCAACCGGGCGGTCACCGACGTTTTCAAGACCATGCTGGGCCGTGATCCCGTGCTGATCACCTCCTCCGAAGCCATCAAAAACCAGCCCTGGCCTCCCTTCGGCCACGCGCCGGAGAACGCCTCGCCGATCATCGCCGGCACCGTGGGCTTTCTCGGCGATGTCAACGGCATGCTCTACCTTTACCTCGATCTCGACCTCGCCCGCATGGCGACCTGCCACCTCCTCGGCATGACCGAGCAGGAGCTCGACACCGCCGGGGATGAAGTCGTCAACGACGCCATCGGCGAACTCAGCAACATGACCGTCGGCAGTTTCAAAAACGGCCTCTGCAACGCCGGCTACCCCTGCAAGCTCACCATCCCCTCCATCCTGCGCGGGAGTAATTTTTCGATCGAACCGATCAGCTCCACGACGCGCCAGACCTACTATTTCGAATGTGCGGGCCACCGCATCGTGGCGGATATTCTGATGAAAATGATCTGACGCGCCGATCCCTTTACCACCATGCGTTACAAGATTCTCACCGTCGACGATTCCAAAACCGTGCGCATCATCGTGCGGAAGGCGTTCAAGGCGTTTGACTGCGAAATCCTCGAGGCCGGCAACGGTGTCGAAGGCCTCGCGATGGCCTCTAAGGAGGCCCCCCACCTCATCCTCCTCGACGTGACCATGCCGATCATGGACGGCGTCGAGATGCTGACGAAGCTCAAGGCCGACCCGGCGTTGAAATCGATTCCCGTGATGATGCTCACCGCCGAGGGCGGCCGCGACCACGTGCTGAAGATCGCCAAGATCGGCGTGCGCGACTACCTCGTGAAACCGTTCAAGGAGGAAGTCCTCATCGAGAAATCGAAACGCATCGTCGACCTCCAGCCCTATGCCGAGGCGCCCGCGAAGGCCAAATCCATCTTCGATCCCGCGAACATCCTCATCGTCGAGGACAAGCCCGCGATCATCCAGCAAATCCAGGAAGGCCTGAAACACACCCCGTGGAAAGTCTACGGCGTCACCGAGCAGGCCGAGGCCGTGGAGTTCTGCGCGAAGACCCCGGCGGATGCGATCGTCGTGAGTCTCTCGTTGCCCGAGGAGTCCGCCTTCACGCTCTTCCGTATCCTGCGCAACACCACGCAGACGAAATACACGCCGGTCTTCGCGCTCGCCGTCAAAACCGAGCTTTCGCAGCAGCAGCAGGCCCTGACCGTCGGCTTCACCGGCATCGTCACCAAGCCTTTGGATTTCTCCGATCTCGAAGCCAAGATCTCGAAGGCCATGAACCTCGACACCTCGCAACGCTACTACCTCATCGACGGCGGCAACCTCGTTATGCGCCTCCCCGAAAATTGCACGCCGGCTGTGCTCGCCGAATCCGCCAACTACCTGAAACCAAAGTTCGCCGAAGCCGTGGACAGCGGCCTGAGCAAAGTCGTCATCGACATTCACCAGCTCAAGAGCCTCCACATGGGCATCATCAAACTCCTCGTGCAGGCGATGCAGAACTGTCAGGACCTCGGCATGAGGTTCGTCCTCGTCGGCAACCCCGAAATCATCGCCGAATGCAAAGGCTTCGAGGACACCCGCAGTTGGACCTTCTACGACTCGATCGACGCCGCGAAGGCCTATCTCGCCAATCCCAATGCCGGCGCGCCCCAACTCGTCAGTGCCTGATCGCCGCACGGCCTGATTTATCTCCCACCAGCGCCTCCTTCCGGGGCGCTGGTTTTGTTTTTGGCGGCGCGGCGAATTCGCTCTTGCCAGAACGCCCCGAGCCCGGTGTTTTCGACCGCTCTGCCAATCGGCAGCAGACAAACCAAACCATCAACCATCCACGATCGCAAGGCGGCCCACTGGCCGACCTGTGTAAACGTAGAATACATAGATCATATGAGCATCAACATCAGTCCCAAAGACCTCCTCGACGCCGGCGTTCACTTCGGCCACCAAACCAAGCGCTGGAATCCCCGTTCGAAGCCCTTCATCTTCGACCACCGTCAGGGCATCACCATCATCGACCTCGGCAAGACGCACGCCGCCCTCGAAAAAGCCTGCGCCTTCC
>JANYBX010000488.1 GCA_025360615.1 Opitutia bacterium | reverse complement strand
ACGCCGGGGCCGCCGGGCAGGAAGACGCAGTCGAATTCACGGGCGAGGGCGGCGGTGAGCGTGGTATCGGCGTGCACGGTGAGACCGGAGCGGCCGGTGACGTGAATCCCCTCGGCGAGCGCGGCGGTCGTGACATCGATGCCGGCGCGTCGGAGGAGGTCGAGCGGGGTGATGGTTTCAATCTCTTCAAAACCATCGGCAAGAATTGCGAGAACCGTAGGCATGGTTTTAAGGTGGCGGGAAATGAACGCGGTTGCACACGGAAATTTTGGGGGAAAACGGCTGGTCGTGCTGGGCTGCGGCTATGTGGGCGCGGCGGTGGCGCGGGAGGCGCTGGCGCGGGGGTTGCGCGTGACGGCACTGACGCGGAATGAAGCGAAGGCGGTGCAACTGAGGGCGGGCGGGATCGAGACGGTGGTGGCCGATCTCGCGGGAGCGGCGTGGCATGAACGCGTCGCGGGCGGGGCGGATTATGTGTTGAATTGCGTGAGTTCGGGTGGCGGTGGAATCGCGGGCTACGAGCGGAGTTATCTGGAGGGGATGGCGAGCGTGCTGGCGTGGTTGCGATCGCGCGGGGCGGCGGGGCGGGTGGTTTATACGAGCAGCACGTCGGTTTATCCGCAGGGGGGCGGCGGCGTTTTGGATGAGACGGCAGAGGTGGATCGCGCGGGCGAACGCGCGGGGGTGCTGGTTGCGACCGAGGAGAAATTGCTCGCGGCAAACGAGGCGGCGGCGGAGCGCGTCGTGCTGCGACTGGCGGGAATTTATGGGCCGGGGCGGCATCATCTGCTCGATCAGGTGCGCGCAGGCGAAGTCGCGGGGCGCGGGGATTTCCATCTCAACGTGATTTATCGCGGCGACATCTGCGCGGCGATCTGGGCGGCGTTTGGCGCACCGAACGCCGGGGGGATTTTTAATGTGGCCGACGATGGCGCGGCGACGAAGAGCGAGATCGTAGCATGGCTGGCGGCGCGAATCGGCGTGGCGATGCCTCGGTTTACGGGCGAGCCGGCGGGCGGGCGGCGGGCGGTGACGCCGGACCGGATCATCGGCAACGGGAAGTTGAAAACGGCGTTGGGCTGGCGGGCGTGTTGCCCGACGTTCCGGGAGGGCTACGAAAAAATCTTGTCACTTTAGCGGCGCATCCGTCTCTCAACACGGAACTCTCAACCCTTAACTTATTTTCCCACCATGGCCGGCGTAGGCAAACTCCTCAAACAAGCCCAGAAAATGCAGCGCTCGATCGAGTCGCTCCAGTCACAGCTCGCGACGAAGTTGATCGACGTGGCGGCGGGCGGGGGCGCGGTGAAGATCAAAATCGACGGCGCGGGCAAGTTCGTCGCGCTGACGCTCGACCCGGAATTTTTGAAGGAAGACGCGAAGCTCGTTGCCGACACCGTGCTCGCGGCGGTGCAGGATGCGGCGAAGCAGGCGAAGGAATACAACGACGCGGAGATGCAGAAGGTGACGTCGGCGTTTCAGATGCCGGGGATGATGTGAGGAACATTTATGATTTATGATGGATGATGGATGATTGGGAGGATCCAGCGCTTGGGTTGTCAGAAGCGGCGGTCGAAAATCATCCATCAGAAATCGCAAATCGTAAACTTCGATGACGCCCGCTTTCGAGAAACTGCAGCAGCACCTGAAGCAGCTGCCCGGGGTGGGCTATCGCTCGGCGGAGCGGATCGCGTTGAACCTCCTCGTGGAAAAACCGGGGCGACTGCCGGCGCTGGTGGCGGCGTTGCAGGAGGCCGCGCAAGCGGTCCGGCGGTGTTCTCGGTGCGGGAATCTAGCCGAAGGCGAGCTTTGCGCGATCTGCGCGGACGAGCGGCGCGCGACCGGCACGGTGTGCGTGGTGGAGCACGTGCCGGACTTGGTGGCGCTGGAGCGGAGCGGCGCGTTTCGCGGCGGCTATCACGTGTTGCACGGGAAACTTTCGCCAATTCAAGGCGTGGGGCCGGAGGATTTGAACATCGGGGCGTTGCAGGCGAGGATCGCGGCGGGCGAGGTGCGCGAACTGATTCTGGCGCTCTCCAACGACGTGGAGGGCGAGGCGACGTGCCATTTTCTCACGGAGCATCTGGCCGCGCCGGCGGCCGTGAAGGTGACGCGGATCGGCTTTGGCCTGCCGAGCGGCGGCGGGGTGCTCTATGCGGACTCGGTGACGCTGAAGAGCGCGCTCGAGGGGCGGCGGGATTACAGCTAGGGCGGCGCGCCGCAGATCGAGCGACGGAGCGGGAGCGAACTCGCGGCCGGCACCCAGGCATTTTTAAAATGGTGGGCTAGGCGCCGCTGCCCTGGGCGAAAGGCGTGGCGCTCATGCCGGCGGTGGTGAGGGTGGCGAGAAGCTCGTCGTTGGTGAAGGGCTTTTGAATCACGGCCGTGATTTTCAGGAGCTGCAACTCGGCGCGTTCATCTTCCGTCACGCGACCGCTCATGACGAAGAGCGGACGGGTATAGGGCAGACTGCGGGCGAGGCGGGCGAGCTGGAGCCCGGACAAACCGGGCATGTTGAGATCCATGAGCACGGCATCGAATTTATGCGGTGTCGCGCGGAGGAGTTCCCAAGCGGCCTGGCCGTTGGCGGCGTGCTCGACGGTGTGGCCGGCGCGGCGCAGGACGGCGATGACGAGTCGCGAAATCAGGGCTTCATCCTCGACCAGGAGCACATGACGCGGGGCGGGCGGATCGGGGGCGGCCGCGGGCGCGGCGAGTGGGGCGGGGGAAGATGCGGCGGGGGTGTGCACGGGCAGGCAGACATGAAACGCGGTGCCGAGGCCGACGGTGGAATCGACGTCGATGCGTCCGCCCAAATCGGCGACGAGATGCCAGACCGTCGCGAGGCCGAGCCCGGTGCCGGCGCCAACCTGCTTGGTGGTGTAGAAGGGCTCGAAGATGCGCTCGATGACGGCGGGGGCCATGCCGATGCCGTTGTCGCGGACGGTGAGGCGCACCCATTGGAGGGGAGCGGGGCCGGGGACGGGTTGCAGCGGGGCCACGGCGTGGGCCGGCAAAACCGCGGCGGTGATCTCGATGGCGGGGAGCCAGTCAGGCGAGGGCGGGTGGACGAGTTTTTCGGCGAGGGTATCGCGGGCGTTAAGGAGGAGGTTGAGGAGGATCTGGTGCAGATCGCCGGTGTTGAGGCAGAGAATGGGCAGGGCCGGGGGGAGGTGTTGGGCGATGGCGATGCGCCGGTCGATGGTCTGGCGCACGAGATCGACATTACTTTTCAGGATGACGGGGAGGTCGATTTGCTCGGTGGAGCGATCGTTGGTCCGGCCGAAGGCGAGCAGGCGGCGCGTGAGATCGGCGGAGCGGCGCGCGGCCTCGGTGATGACCTTGAGTTCGCTGCGCGCCGCGGCCGTCTGGGCGGGGTCGTGCTGGAGCTGGTCGGACTTCAGGAGGATGGGCGTGAGGAGATTGTTGAACTCGTGCGCGATGCCACCGACGAGTTCGCCGATGGCGCGGAGGCGGCGGCCTTGGGCGATTTCGGCATCCTTCGACTTTCGCTCGGTGACATCCTCGACGAAGAAGCAGCAGCGGGGGCGTTGCGGGGAATCGGCGAACGGCAGGAGGGTGACGGCGTAGTCGCGTTTGCGCTCGTGATCGGTGTGCTCGACGAAGAAGGCGGCGCGTTCGCGCGCGCTGCGGTCGAACAACCCGGTCCAATACGCCTGGCGGCCGCGATCGAGGCCGATGTCGGCGAAGGCCGCGCCCGTGGCGGGTGCGGCGACGAGGCCGAGGAGCCGGACGACACCGGGGTTGAACGACGCGAGGCGCCAGACGCCCTCGGTCTGCTCCACGACGCCGAGCGCATGGGGCAACGTATCGTAGAGAGCACGCAGCCGTTGCTCGGACTGGCGGAGGGCGTCCTGCGCGTGGCGCCAATCGGTGACATCCTGCGCGGTGCCGAAAAGGCCGGTGATTTTGCCGTCGGCATCGCGCGTGGGCCGGCCGCGGACGTGGATGATTTTCCGCAGGCCGGGGCGCGGGGCGATGCGGATTTCCATTTCGTAGGGGGCGCCGTCGCGAATGGCTCGGCGCAGCATTTCGCCCCAGGGGGCGCGGTCGTCCTCGACGGCGTAGGTCATGAGTTCATCGAAGCGCGGGGGGCCGAGCTGCGGGTCGCGCTCGAAGATGCGATAGATTTCGTCCGACCAAGTGATGCTCTCGTGCTCGCCGAGCGTGCGCTCCGAGTGGCCGACGTGCGCGAGCCGCTGCGCCTCGGCGAGAATGGCGCGGCTGCTGGCGATTTCCCGGGCTTGCTGGGAGATGCGGCGCCGCAGCTCGCGTTGACGAAAAAACGCCCAGAGGGTCACGATTAGGGCGAGGGCCAGAGCGGCAGTGACGTAGCCGGCCACTTCATCGCGGCTGAAGCGCCGGGCTTCCTGGTGACCATACCATTGGCGATAGATGCGCTCGAATTCGCCGGTGCGGTGCAGAATGGCGAGGCCTTCGTTGAGCCGCGCGAGGAGGGCGGCGTCGCCTTTGCGGACGGCAAAACACAGGCGAACATCATAGCCATCGAGCGGCCCGCCGAGGGGCACGACCTCGGTGAGACGGTAATGTTCGATCGCGGAGAGAGCCGTGAGCCGGGTGAGGAAAAGCGCGTCGTGCCGGCCTTCCTGGATTTCACGCAAAGCCAGCTCACCGGAACGCGCGTAGCTGATCCGCGCCTTGGGGAGACGCTCGCGGACGAAGCGTTCGCCGATGCTTTGGGGGCCCACGATTAGAATGTCACGGGCCTCCAGGTCGCTCACGCGGGCAAACTCGGCCCGGCGGGCCCGGTTGATGAAGAGGCCGCCTTTGAGATCGAGATACGAGGCGGAGAAGTCGGCGTAGCTTTCGCGTTCGGGCGTATAGCTGTAGCTTTGAAAAATATCGAGCTCTCCATTCTGCAGCGCGATTCGATTATCGCCCGACGTTTTGATGATGCGTTGCAAACGAAAATCCATGACACGCGCCACGGCATCGAGCAGGTCGACAGAGAAGCCCTCGCAGTGCCCGGAGGGGCCGAGGAACGAGTTGGGGTAGTTGTCCGTCGCCGTGGGCACGACGATGGGGCGGGAGAAGCGATCCGCGCCGGGAGCCGGCGCGGGTTGCGCGCAAAGGACGCCAAGAAAAAACGGACCCAGGGTGAGCCGCACGAGGCAGCGGATGGCGCGCGACCGCAGCCGAAAGAAAATTTCCGGCGAACCGCGCAAGCGTGAACTAGGGGCGGGAGATGGCACCGAACTTGGATAAGAGTATCGACCGATTCGGCGGTGGCTCAAGCGAATCGTTTTTTTGCATTGCGCCACGCTCCGGGCGGGACTTCTTCGCTACATAGTTTTGCGGGCGTAGTATACTGGCTATTATGTGTGCTTCCCAAGCATGAGAAGCGGGTTCGATTCCCGCCGCCCGCACCATTTGAATCGGATCCCGAAAAAGGGGATCCGGGCAGGCGTTCGGGAATCGGTGGCGGCCATCGCACGTATGCCAGCTGGCATCCCGTC
>JANYBX010000448.1 GCA_025360615.1 Opitutia bacterium | reverse complement strand
CGACGGGCGACGAGGTAGAGGACGGCGAAGAGGGTGCAGAGGCCGCCGAGCGCGAGGGCGATGAGGGCGAAGGAACTCACGGCACGGGATGATCGGTGGTATCGGTGACCTTTGGCGCCACGAGTGCGGCGGCGCGGGCGGCAGCTTCGGCGCGGACGCGCGCGATCTCGCGAAGCGTGGTGCGGGCGGTGAAATACATGACGGCGATCCACACGGGGGCTGCGATGGCCCACACGACGGTCGCGTGCAAAACCGTGAGACCGAATTTGTGGGCGAAGAGGATGGGATCGTCCCAGACGAGCTTGGCAAATTCGCCGAGGCGGATGCGGGTGTGGGGCACGCCGAAGAGTTTCTCACCGAGGTGAAGGCAGTAGAAAATCAGCGGGATGTGGATGGGCGTGCAGAGATAGTTGACGACTTGGATGATCGGCTGGTTGAGCCGGAGGACGATGCCGGCGAGGAAGCAAAACAGCGTGGTAACGCCGAGCATCGGGAAGAGCGCGAGCGCGCTGCCGACGGCGATGGTGAGGGCGATTTTCTCCGGGGTGATGCCTTGCGTGAGCTGGGCGAGGACGGGATCGATGACGCGGCGCTGCCAGAACGTGCGCGTCGGGCCTGGCGGGGGCGCGGGCGCGGCGGGAATGAGGTCGGAAGCGGGAAGAGGGGACTCGGCCACGCCCGAAAAGTTGTTAGGCGAGCGCGAGCACCGCAATGCCCAAGGCAGCGAGCACGAGGCCGAGCGCGCCCACGCCGGGTCGGCGGGTCGTGAGCAAGGCGGGGAGTTGGTCGCGGGAGGAAATCGTGAAGAGTTCGCTGAGGCAGTAGGCGGCCATGGCGATATTGCCGAGGAGCATGATGGCGACGAACCAGGCGAGGCGCGCGAGCAGGGTGGTTTGTTTGAAACAGACCCAAACGAAGAACGTTGCGAAGCCCCAGTAGGCGTCGGCGAGCGTGGCGATGAACCACGGGTGGGCGTGGACCTCGCGCGGGATGGAAAACATCGGGCACTTCAGGCTGGCCCAACTCGTGACGCTGAGCATCGAGGCGATGACGACAAGGAAGAGGGCGCGGAGGAAGAGGAGCATGTTGGGGAAATGGAGCAGCGAGTAGGCGTTGAAATCGGAGTGGCCCGCGAAAAGCGCGAAAAGCGCGAAAAGTCGGAGAGGCGCGGACGAGTGGCTAAATCGCGCTCGTGCTCGTGCTCATGATCGTGCTCGCCGAGCCACCAAGCCCGATTGCGAGGAGGAGCACGATCATGAACACGAGCACGAGGAGCGGGGCACGAGTGGGAGCACGATGATGAGACGGAGAACGAGGCGTTATAGGCTGAGATTGTTTGCGCGGGTGTGGAGCGTGTGGACGACGGAGATGTTGCGCAGGGCGAAGGCGGCTTCGCAGTAGCTGAGGTAGTAACTCCACTTGCGGATGAAGCGGTCGTCGAAACCGAGGGCGCGGACTTGCTCGACGCGGGCGCGGAAGTTGTCGTGCCAGACGCGGAGGGTGCGCGCGTAGTCGACGCCGAAGTCGTCCACGCGGTTGAGGACGAAGCCGCCGGCGCGGGAGAGCTGGTCGTTGACGCGGTTCAGCGAGAGGAGGAGGGAGCCGGGGAAAATGTGCTTCTGGATGAAATCGACGCCTTGGCGGAACTGATCGTAGCGCGCGTCGGGGCAGGTGATGAACTGGAGCGCGAGGAGGCCGTCGGGTTTCAGGCAGCGGTCGAGGACGGCGGTGAACTCGGGGAGATAACGGTGTCCGATGGCCTCCATCATTTCGATGGAGACGATCTTGTCGTAGTGGCCGGTGAGATCGCGGTAGTCGCGGAACTCGACGCTGACGCGATCGGAGAGGCCGGCGTCGGCGATGCGTTTTTGGGCGAACTCGAGTTGCTCGCGCGAGATGGTGACGGTGGTGACGCGGCAGCCGTAGTTGCGCGCGGCGTGGAGCGACCAGCCGCCCCAGCCGGTGCCGATCTCAAGGACGTGATCGCTCGGCTTGAGGCGAAGCTGGCGACAGAGGGCGTCGTTTTTCTCGCGCTGCGCGTCTTCGAGGGTGAAGTCGGGCTGGGTCCACTTCGCGGCGGAATACATCATCGACGGGTCGAGGAAGAGCGCGAAGAAATCGTTGGAGAGATCGTAGTGTTCGCTGATGTTGCGCTGGGCGGTGGCGCGGGAATTGGGGCGGAGGACGTGGCCGATGCGGTTGATCCAGCGGAGGGAATTGAGCGCGATGGTCTTGGCCTGGCGCGAGCCGGAGAGCGTGGGCGCGGTGTCGGCATTGAGGATAAAAAACGCGATGACGGCGGTGAGATCGGGCGTCTCCCAATCGCCGTCGATGAAGGATTCGGCAAAGCCGATGTCGCCGGAGAGGGCGCACTTGGTGAAGAATTTTTCGCGGCGGACGCGGATGTGCGCGGCGGCGGGGATGGCGAGCGGGAGGGAGCGGGCGAGAGCGTCGGCGTGGGAACCGATGTCGCGGACGATGCCGCCGGGCAGCTCGATGCGGAGGTGGCCGCGGGTCATCTCGGCAAAAGTGGTGAGCACGGATTCCCGGAAGAACGAGCGCTTGGCGTCGAGGGGCAGCGCGGTGGAGGAAGTGACAACAGTGGCGGATTCGTGGCTCATACGGCTTCGGTTGAGATGGAAATTTTAGCGGGGGCGATGGACTCGCGCGGGGCGATGGAGGTATGGGGACGGTAGAGATCGCGTTGGTCGGAGGGGCGGGCGGATTTGGCGAACCACGGGAGGCGGCGGAGCCAGAGGCGTGCGGCGTGCCAGTGGATGAGGGCGATAATGCGGAGAGTAAGCAGCGGGTATTTCAGCGTAAACCAAGCCAGTCGCGCACTGGTCAACGCGCGGCGCGGACCGGCGAGGGTGCTGGTGAGCGTGCGCTCGGGGCCGACGTAGTCGTCGATCTGGATCGAGAGGCGTTCGCCGGGAGTGCGGAGCGTGAAGTCGAAGGCGACATCGACGTCGGAAAAAGGGGAGACGTAGAAGTGTTTTGGGGTGCGGCGGCGGAAGGCGGTGGAAGAGGCGGGAGGCCGGAGGCCAGAGGCCAGAGGCCGGAAATCGGAAGTTGGAGTGGGCGTCGCGGCAGAGCGGTTCCCGTCGTTTGGGATCTGGCTTCTGTTCTCTGGCTTCTCGGACCTGCACTCCGGGCCGAGGAAGTAGGGCTTCATTTCCTTGAACGTGTTGGTGACCTCGGCGAGCGAGGCGACGCACGCGCCGGCGCGGTCGTAGCAGAAATAAAACGAGACCGGGTTGAAGAGGTAGCCGAAGATGCGCGGAAGCGTGACGAGGACGACGCGCCCGCCGGCGAGATCAACGCCGTGGGTGGCGAGATGAGCGACGACCCGCTCTTTCAACGAGGCCGGTTTGTAACGTAATACGTTACAAATCGGATTGGGCGCCGAGGGGTGGTGGAGTGGCTCGGCGGTCGGGAAAAAATCGGATTCGCGGAAAGAGAAAAGATTGGGGCGGTTGAGCGAGAAGAGCGGGAGGCGGCGGTGCAACTCGGGGAGTTCGTCGAGGTCGAAGGCGAAGAGGAAGATGCGATACACGAACCGATGCACCTTGGGCGCAAAGCGGTGGTGGAGCACGGAGCATTCGTAGAGACTTGAGCGGAGAGAGGGCACGCGGTCGTCGGTTGGGAGAGTGGCGACGGTTTTACTACGAGCAAGGCCGGGTGGTGGATGCCAAGAAGGTGCGGACGATCAGAGGCGGATATGGTGTTCGGGGCGTTGAAGGGGGATGGTTCACAAACGGATTGTCAGCGCCAGGTTCGGAATAAATAAAGAAATGGGAAAACCCATGAAAAAAATCCTCGGTCTAGTGACGGTGTTCCTCGCGCTTGTTGCCGGTGGGCGGGCGGAGGTGCCGAGCATCCGATTTGACGGGGAAACCTATCACTTGGTTTGGATCGACGTTTCGAAGAGCGGAGCAGTGACGAACGAGTATGTGCGGACCGGTGAGACCGTTGAGGCTTGGACGACGTTGGTGGCGGTCCGGCATTGGCCCGAGGCGAAATTTGGCGATGCGGCGGGAGCGTGGCTGAAAATGATCGGTCCTCTACTCACCAAAAAAGTGGAAGCTTTTAAATCCGATGTGGCTAAGAGCGCGGACGATCTGGTTTTCGAGGCGTGGATCTCGGCTCCCGACCGTTCCTATATCGAGCCCAATCTTTATCGTTTTGTGGTCGAGGCCGGAGTGCCGGGGGTGAAGTCATATCAGTTCGCTGAAAAAATCGTGATGACGGGAGGAAGGGGTGACCCGACGATGTTCGCCAAGCGACGCAACGGGCGATTCGGGGAGTTGGCGAAAATGGAAGTGGCGGTGCATTTGACCAAGGGGGATGTAGCGAGGCCAGAGGCCAATACAGCGATCGGGAATTCCATGGCGCAAGTGCCGGGTGTTGCGGAGATGGGACCGGATTTGTCGGCTGAGGATGCAATTATCGGGGCGAAACAGAACGAGGGCGGTATAAAAGGGCGTTTTGTAATGGTCGTGAGAGCGCGAGAACAAAAGGGGACTGTCACCCTTTTGAAATCGGAATCTGATCAACGAAGTCCGACCTGTCTGACGATCGTTATTTCATCCCAAGCATGGGCGCAGTGGAGCGCCGTGCTCGGTCGAAGTGCATTGGCAAAGGTGGAAGGGAAAAAGCTGAGAGTTTCGGGCGTCGCGCGCCGCGAATCCGTCCTCCGAAAGACGGTAAACGCTATGAAAACCGAATCGTATTACCGAACGCAGATTGAAATCGAATCGCCCGATCAGATTGAGGTGATTGAGCCGTGAAATCACGGGTCCGGAGTTTTGACTAACCGTTGGCTTTGCTTTGGCGGGATCGGGGCAGATGAACCTAAATTCTGCGGTAGGGATTGAACCACGGAGATACCGAGTACACGGAGAAAACTATTTGGGGAAATCCAATCCGGCCGAGGGTGCCCACCCGTAGAGTGAAACGATGCGTTCCTCTATTTCCGGGGATTTCTCCCCTCTTGGTGTCTTCGTGTCTTTGTGGTTCAACCGCACTTTTTGGGATGAATCGACAATCGGTCGCGGACGGCACTCGGCGTCGGCCTTATTTGGTTTCGGGCCACGGATTGCGGGCGAGGAGCTGCGTGGCGAGGCGATGGGCGCTCAGGAGGCCGTCTTCGTGGAAGCCGTAGCGTTGCCAGGCGCCGGCGAAGTAGGTCTCGGTCGTGCCTGCGGCAGCTTGGTTGAGCGCGGGGATCTCGGCTTGCGCGGCGGTCGCGCCGAGGCTGAAGAGCGGGTGCTCGTAGGCGATGCGCTGCAGGACTTTTTCGGGCGCGATGCTTTCGGGGCGGTTGATGGTGACGAAGTAGTTTTCGCGGTCACTGACGCCTTGGAGTTTGTTCATCCAGTAATGCGTGGCGGTGGAAATTTCTCCGGCGGGTTCGCGGGCGATTTCGTAATTCCAAGCTGACCAGGCGAGGCGCGTGCGGGGCATCACGGTGGCATCGGTGTGGAGCGTGGCGGTGTTGGGCTGATAGTGGAACTCGGAGAGGAGGCGGTGCTCGGCGTCGGTGGGGTTTTGCAGGAGGCGGAGCGACTGGTCGCCGTGGCAGGCGAGGATGACTTTGTCGAAGGTGTGGGCAGTGCCGGCGCTGGTCGTGATCGTGACGCCACGCGGGGTGCGGACGATGGCGGTGGCGGCTTGGTTGAGGCGGATGCGGTCGCGAAAGGGAGCGGTGAGCGGGGCGACGTAGCTTTTGGAACCGCCATCGACGGTCCACCATTGGTGCTGGGTGCTGAGGCCGAGGAAGCCGTGGTTTTGGAAAAAGCGGAAGAGGGCGGCGGCGGGGAAGGCCAGCATTTTTTCCGGTGGCGTGCTCCAGACGGCGGAGCTCATGGGCACGAGGTAGAGGTTGAAAAAATCTTCGCCGTAGCGGCGACGTTGCACGTAGTCGCCGAGGGTTTCTGTGGCGATGGGCGAAGTGGGGTCGGCGAGGGCGGCGACGGCTTCCTGGTTAAAACGGTTGATCGCGGCGAGCATCCGATAAAAGCGCGGGCGGAAGAGGTTTTTGCGCTGGGCGAAGAGGTGGTTCAGCGAGGAGCCGCAGAATTCTAGACCGGTGTCGGCGTGGCGCACGCTGAAGGACATGTCGGTCTTCTTCGTGGCGACCGCGAGTTCGCGGAAGAGGCGCGTGAGGAGCGGATACGTGGCGTGGTTGAACACCATGAAGCCGGTGTCGATGGGGACATCGCGACCGGTGCCGGGCTCGCGGGCTGTGACGGTGTTCGTGTGGCCGCCGATGTAATCGGCCGACTCGAAGAGCGTGAGGTCGAAATCGCGCTGCAGAAAATGCGCGCAGCCGAGGCCGGCGATGCCGGTGCCGACGATGGCGAGGCGAGGTTGAGGCATGGCGGAATGAGGCGTGAGGATGGCGAAGGCGCGGTCGCGGAGGCGAGCGCGTGATCGCAATCGTTACGCCTGATCCGCGGAGTCGGATGCCCTGACGGCGGGCGGGGGATTTTTCGCCGCCATGTTGTGCGCGAGTTCGCTGAGGTCTTTGCGGATCGCGGGGCCTTCGGCTTTTTTCGGGAGATTGGCGGAAGAGGCGGTGGCGGTGGCGACGGCCATCGCGGTGGCGACGGGGATGGCGCGACGGAGCGAGGAATATTCGTGCGCCGGGTGCGAGAGCGAGCGTGCGGCAGCGGCGGCGACGGTGGCGTGGTGATCGGCGTGCACGCCTTCCTCGAGGACGGAGTCGGGGACGGCCT
>JANYBX010000396.1 GCA_025360615.1 Opitutia bacterium | reverse complement strand
TACACCAAATTCGGAGGGTGCGCTCCGTTGAGGGATCGACGGCGGCGCGTCGGAATGGGCCTCACCAAAGGAACATTCCCATGAAAACAAACATCATCCTGCAATCAGCTCCAGCGTTCACCCCTGCGAAACTCCCCGCAGTTGGGCGCTTTCAAATCTACCGCGAATCTCGCGGTGGAAATTTTGTGCCGGGCTTTAGCACTGATTCAGACGCCGAAATAATTGAGGCCTTCATGTTCCAAGCTCCCGCCTATGATGGCGGCGATATTCGCGTCTTGGATCAATCCGACCAGCGGATGGTCGCATTTGTAAAGTGGAAGGTCGCGAGAACCGAGATCGGCTTACCGGTTCTCCAACGAGCGAATGTATTTCATGACTGGCATTTCGCCATTATCGCCTGTGATTTTCTGAAACAGAAGAAAATCCGCGACGCGGTTGAAATGCGGTTTTAATGGGAGCCCCTAAGCCATGAACGCAACCAGCCGCGCAATTTTACAGACCGTCCTTGCCACGGACGCCTCCCTTTCTACTGCGGAGCGGAGCGCAGCTCAACAGCTCATCGACGGTCAGATCGAATCTTCGACCGCCGGCTGTAGCGTTGCGGATGACCGGTTGCTGGTGACTCAGAAGCAGGCTGCCGAATTGCTTAGCGTGAGTCGCGTAACGATCTGGCGCATGACGAAGGATTGCGTGCTTCATCCGGTCGAAATTCTTCCGGGGACATGGCGGTATCGCTTTCGCGAGCTTGCTGTACTGGCGCTCAAGGGGATCGATGCTGGGGGCATCGCCGGAAATGCCCGCGAGAAATCTGCCGCGTAGCAGAGTGTTGACTGGATACTCGACGGCCCGACTTCCCTGAGAGGGAGCCGGGCCTTTTTATTTTGCCGACCGGACCGAAATCACAATGAGGCAGACGCTGGATTGGACTAATTTTAGCCGTGGAGAAAACTACGGTGTAAACTACGGGCCGTAGTTCAAAAAGTTACCCTAAGTTGCCTAAAGTTGCATCGCACAAGGCAGGCGATTTCGATGTTTGTAACTTATTAAACAAGAAACCCCTAGAAGTGTTTCTAGGGGTTTCAAATTGGGTGCAGGGGTTGGATTTGAACCAACGACCTTCAGGTTATGAGCCTGACGAGCTACCAGGCTGCTCCACCCTGCAACAAGGGGAGGCACACAAACGCCGACGCAGTTTACCCTGTCAACGGCTATTTCGCCCGCGCCGGAGCTTTCGCCCGCGACTGCTACGTCACGCGGATTGCGCGATGGCCTGCACCGTTTCCGGCGAGACCACCCGGTCGATATCGAGCAGGGTTTTCACCTGCCCTTTCACCTTCGCCATGCCGAGCAGATACTCGGTGTTGATCTTGGTGCCGAAGTCCGGCGTCGGCTCGATCTCGCCCGCGTTGAGCGTGACCACTTCCTCGACGCTATCGACGATCAGGCCCATGTGCACCGTCTGGCTGGTCGGCAATTTCACCTGCACGACGACGATGCACGTGCGGTCGGCGAACTCGGCCTTGAGGCCAAACTTGACGCGAAGATCCACGACGGGAATCACCCGGCCGCGCAGGTTGATCACGCCTTTCACGAAAGCCGGCAACTGCGGCACCGGGGTGATTTTCTGCATGCGGATGATCTCGCGAACTTTCAACACCGCGATGCCGTAAGCTTCGCTGTCGAGGAGAACCGTGAGGTATTTTCCGGCCAGAGTGGTGGTGGCGGCGGCCGGGATGGTGGGGGCGCTCATCAGGGTTGAGGGGGAAAATGGGGACGGGAAAATGCGGCGAGGCCCGGCGGGGGCGGCAGGGTGGACATGAGAGGTGGTGCTTCTATTTCGGCTCACCGGCGCAGTTTCTTTAGCCCGGAACTCAGCCGCCGGGAAAATTCAGGTAAATCCCACGGCGTTTGCTCCGATGAACAAACCGCGGCTCACCCCGCCCCCATGCCCATCCCCTCGGAATCCTTTCCCGCCCTCGAAGACACGATCAACCGTCTCGCCACCGAAGCCGGGCTGGCCCGCAGCGGACGCGACGACGGACTCGTGCCTTCCTACAGCCTGCTGGGCGACCTCCGCGAACTCTGCTCACTCGAGGCCGCCTTGCGCGAACCCATCTCGGCGCTGCACGTCGCGTTCGAACGCCAGCTGGATGAGGCCAAACCGTTCGATGACGCGTTGCTCGACCGCCTGCTGGCGCTCGCGGGCTGGCTCCCAATGGCGGTCGAGTGTTTGAAACACCACCGGGTGATTCCCTTGCTGCAAGCGGCGAAGCCCGCCGCCGCGCGCTCCGGCGACAAATCCGCGCCGGCCGACGTGCTCCTCGAGCTGCACCTCGAGGGCAACCGCGAACTGCTCACGGAGTTTCACGGCGAAGCCGTGGATCATCTCCAGAAAATCGAGGCCGCGTTGCTCGCGCTCGACCAGCACCCGGATGAGCCCGAGGCGCTGAACTCCATCTTCCGCTCCTTCCACACCATCAAGGGCAACGCCGGTTTTCTCGGCCTCCTCCCCATGCAGATGCTGGCGCATGAGGTCGAGTCGCTGCTGGATCTCGCGCGCAACAACAAGCTGCGGCTCAGCCCGGCCATCATCACGGAGATTTTGCGCAGCCGCGATGCGCTGCAGGAACTCACCGCGCAGGTCGCGCGCGCCCTCGAGCAGGGTCTCCTGCCGGACCGCATCGTGCCTGTCGCGCACCTCATGCAAGCGGTCAAGCGCCTGATCGCGGATCCCGACTCGGGCGTCTCTCGCGCGCCATTTTCAGAATTGCCCGACCCAGTCGTCTCCCCCGCCTCGGCGGCTGGGACCGTGCCCGCCGCCGAGGCCAAGGCCGCCGCGAGCGGCACGGTGCGCGTCAACACCGACAAGCTTGATTCGCTCATGGATGTCGTCGGGGAACTCGTGATCGTGCAAAGCCAGCTCATCGAGACGGCCCGCCAAAGCCGCGCTGAGGGTTCGCCGCTCCAGCGCAATGTCGCCCAGCTCAGCCGCCTCACAAAGGAACTGCAGCACACCGCGATGTCGCTCCGCATGATCCCGATCAAGGCGACCTTCCAGAAAATGGAGCGACTCGCGCGCGATCTCGCCCGCGAGTTTGGCAAGAAAGTCCATTTCACGACGAGCGGCGACGAGACCGAGCTCGACCGCACTGTCGTCGAGGAGATCGGCGATCCGCTCGTCCACATGGTGCGCAACGCCCTCGACCACGGCTTGGAGATGCCCGACGTCCGCCAGACCTCCGGCAAACCTGAGAGCGGCACGCTTCACTTGAAAGCCTACCACCAGGGCGGGAACATCGTGATCGAGCTGCAGGACGATGGGCGCGGCATCGACCCGGATCGGATCTACCGCAAGGCCGTTGAAAAAGGCATCGTCGCGGAGGGCGTCGCGCTGAAGCGCGAGGAAATCTACAACCTGATTTTCGCGCCCGGTTTTTCCACCGCCGAAAAAGTCACCGCCGTGTCCGGTCGCGGTGTCGGCATGGATGTCGTGCAGCGCAACATCGAGAAACTTCGCGGCAAGATCGAGATCTCATCCGAAGTGGGCAAAGGCTCGACGTTCAAGATCAAGCTCCCGCTCACGATGGCGATCATCGACGGCCTCGTCGTGCGCGTGGGGCTGGATCGCTTCATCCTCCCGACCACCGCCGTGCAGCGCGCGTTGCGGCCGCTGCGCGAAAACATTTCCACCATCCAGGGCCAGGGCGAGGTGCTCGACCTGCGCGGCCGGCTGCTGCCGCTCCGTCGGCTGCACGAGTTGCTCGGCATCGCGGCGGACACGAAAAATTCCTGGGATGGCATCGCCGTCATCATCGAGCACTCCGGGAAAATCACCGCGCTGCTCGTGGATGAAATGATCAGCAAGCAGGAGGTCGTGATCAAAAATCTCGGTGCGTATATGCACGGCTTGCCCGGCGTGGCGGGCGGCGCCATCCTCGGCGATGGCAATATCGCGCTCATTCTCGATCCCGGCTCGCTCCTGCAAGCCGCGTAAGTTGTGCCACCCCGCTGACTGACCACCCATGAGTTCCCTCCGCCCACCCTCGCTCGACGAAGTCTGCGAACTGGCCCTGCGACTTCCCTGTTCCCCCGCCTTGCTGCCCCGGCTAATCACCGTGCTGCAGGACAACGCGACGGGCGCGGAGGACATCGGTGAAATCATCCGCCTCGATCCCGCGCTCGCCGCGGCGACCCTGCGCGTGGCGAACTCCGCCTATTTTGCCTCGGGGTCGGAGCCCGTCGAAACCGTGGCCGAGGCCGTCGTGCGGCTCGGGCTGCGGGAAATTTTCCGCCTCGCCGCGCTCGCGCTCGTGAATCGCTGGGAGAATGTTTCCGGCCACGGCGCCTATCATGGCGAGCCCGGGGATTTTTGCCGTCACGCGCTCTGCACTGCGCTCGCCGCCGAGGCGCTCGCGGAAGCGAGCGAACGCGTCGACCCGCAAACCGCCTACACCGCCGGCCTCGTGTGCGACATGGGGAAACTCGCCGTCGCGCACGCGTGCGGGCCGTTCTTCCCCGCCATCCGGCTGGAGCAGGAACGCGTCGGCGGGCCCTGGATGCGCTCGGAGCGCTCCGTGCTCGGCTACGATCACGCGCAGGTGGGGGCGCAACTGCTGCATCGCTGGAACTTCCCGCCGGTGCTCGCGGCGGCGGCGGAGTTTTGCCAGAAGCCCGCACTGGCGCCGGCAGACGCACTGCCGCTCCTCGCGCACTTGCACGCCGCCAAATATCTCGCGATCTCCTTCGGCCCCGGCGTGGGCGAGGATGGTTTCCATTTCGAGCTCAACGAGGCGTTTCTCCTCGAGTGGGGTTTCACGCCGGAGTTTTTGCAGGAGACGCTGCCCGTCGTGCTGGAGCGCGCCACGGCGCGCCTGCGCGACAAGCTCACCTACGGTCCAGTGGTGTTCTGAGCGCGGCGAGCGCCAGCAAAAGGTCCGGCACGAGGGGTATCGATGGCGCGAGGGCGTCACAGCGGCGGCCCTACAAAGAACAACCCGCCCTGCCCCCCGTTTTTCGCGACCATTTCCCGTTCACTGCGCGAGCGAGTAACTTTCGTTGAGGCTGGGCGATTTGAGGGCCACCACACCCGTGTTGATGTCGAGGTGCAGCGTGCGGTTGAGCTGGCCGCCGACGATGCTTTGCGGCGCGGGGAATCCGTGAATGATGAAAAACTGTAACGCGGCGCGCACGTTGCGCGTGCCGATTTTGAACGCATCCTGTCCGCCCAACATGCTCGCGCCTCCGGCGATGAGAAACCGCAGGCGGCGGGGATCGGCGCGCGCATCGACGAGGGCGCGACAGAGCAGATCCATGCCGGTGTCGGCAAACATCGCGGGCTGCGTCGCGGCCTTGCCCGGCACCACGGCGGAATCCGGTAGCATGAAATGAAGCATGCCGCCGATGTGCGCCTCCCCATCGTAGGCGACCACGCCGACGCAGGAGCCCAGCGCATAGGTGCTGAGCGTGAGCTTGGGGTTGCTGGAAACCGCCATGTCACTCACGCCGACGACGACGCGGGGGCCGGCGACGGACGAGGTGTGATTGAAGGAAGTGCCCGACATAAATCAGGCGGGGCCGGGCGCGGGGGCGAGTTTTGGCCTCAAGTGGCGCACCCGGCGGGCCGATGATTTCAGACAGAGCATGGCAGGGAAAAGAGTGGGTGTTATGTGGGAAAGGCGCGTGGCGATTCCGCTGCGCGCCTTTTCCGCGAGCGGACGGCCGCGCGGCGTCAGGAGTAAACGAGGAGGCGCTGGCTGATCGGCGTCACCTGATTGTGGCTGCGGATTTTCGCGATGGTGCCGGGGCTGAGCGCCTGGCCTTCACCGATGAGCAGCAACCCGAGCGGACTGTAGATGCCGTTGGCGAGCACCATGCCGGGCTCCAGCTCGTGCAGCATGATTTCACGCACCTGTTTCGGGAGTTGCGTGAAGTTGCTCACCTTCAGGAAAAGCCGGACGGCCTCGGGATCGTAAGCGTGCCCGGATTTGGCCAGGAGATCCTCGATCGCGGCATTTTTAGTGAGGCCGGATTCGATGAAGCCCACGGCGACGGCGAGGCAGCGCGCGGGCCACGGGATGGAGTCGCCGGCGAGACCGTCGGGATAGCCTTTGCCATCGAAGCGTTCGTGGTGGCCGCGAATAATTTCGCCGACTTCGGGGCGGCTGTCGATTTGCGCGGCGAGAGTCTGGCTGTAAACGGGGTGGGTTTGCAGCATGGTGCGTTCGCGCTCCGTGAGCTGCGCGCCGGGGGAGCGGAAGGCGCGCAACATCTCGCGCGGCACGCCGATGAGGCCGAGGTCGCAGAGGAGCGCCGCGGTGCGGAGCGCCTGGCCCTGCTCGGGGCTGAAGGTGTTGGACGCGCCCATCTGCGTCGCGAGTTCGACGAGCGCCTTGGCCTGGCCGCCGAGAATCGGATCGTAGGTGGTCAGGATGCGGCGGCACAACTCGAGCGAGTGTTCGTAGCTGGCGGCGAGATCGCGGTTGGCGGCGTCGAGGTTTTGGCGCTGCTTTTCGAGGTCGATCACCTTGGCTTCGAGTTCGGTGTTAGCCGCGAGCAGCTGCGTGTTGAGGCTGAGGGTCTCGGCTTGGAGAGCCACGTTGGCGGTGACGAGTTCGTAGCGCTGGACGGCGTTGCGTGCGGTGGCGATCAGCTCCTCGCGCAGCCAGGGCTTGGCGATGAAGCGGAAAATTTCGCCGCGGTTGATCGCATCGACGATGGTCGGCAGCGCGAGCACGGCCGTGATGAGGATGCGCGACGCGTTGGGCTGGATGCGGCGGCTCTCGACGAGGAAATCGAGGCCGAGCATTTCCGGCATGCGCTGGTCGGAGATGATCACGGCGAATTCGCGCGCGGCGAGGAGCGCAAGCGCCTTGATCGGGCTTTGACAGCCGACGATGTGGAAGCCCTCGCGCTCGAGAGTTTCCTTGAGGGCGCCCAGCACCACGGGCTCGTCGTCGACGATGAGGATGGTGGGCGGGTTGGCGAGGGGATCGGGGGAGGAGATCATGGGAGTTGGGTGGCGAGCTGCGCGGCGGAGCCGGCGGATGCGCGGTGGTGGCTGATGACGCCGGCGATGTCACCGAGACTGACCTGGCGCTGCGCGGCGCCATTTTCCCACGCGGCGCGGGGCATGCCATAGACGACACAGGAGGCTTCGTCCTGCGCGAAGGTGGTGGCGCCGTTTTCGCGGAGGTTCAGCAAGCCCGCGGCGCCGTCGCGGCCCATCCCGGTGAGCACGCCGGCGAGGGCGTGCGGCGCGGCGCCGCATGCGACGGCGGAGCGGAAGAGCAGATCGACGGCGGGCCGCTGGTGCCAGACGGGCGGGCCGTCGGTGAGATGCACCTGATAGTGGTTTCCGATCCATTCGAGCAGCATGTGGAAATTTCCCGGCGCCACGAGGGCGAGGCCGGGCGTGAGGGGCTCGCCATCGACGGCCTCGCGCACGGGGAACGCAGCGTGCTTGCCAAGCCGTTCGGCAAACGCCTTCGAGAAAACCGGCGGGATGTGCTGCACAATCGCGATACCGGGCAGACCGGGCGGCAGGTGGGTGATGACTTCGAAGAGCGCCTCGGTGCCGCCGGTGGAGGCGCCGAGCAAAATCACATCGCGCGCGGCGGGCTGGTGCAGCGGCGCGGTCGGACGCGGCGCGGCGGGCGCGGCGGAGGCGGAGTTTCGGAGGCGGGCGCCGACGGTGGCCTTGATGCTCGCGATGAGTTTCGGGCCGACATCGCCGAAGGTATATCCCCAGCCGGGTTTCCCGATCACGTCGAAGGCACCGAGGCGCAGTGCTTCAAGGGCGTGCTTGGAGCCGTGCGGCGAGAGCGAGCTGAGGATGATGACGGGGAGCGGATGCTGCTCCATCACGATGCGCAGAAACGTGAGGCCGTCCATGCGCGGCATCTCGATGTCGAGGGTGAGCACGTCGGGATCGAGCAGCTTGATCTTGTCGCGCGCGGCGTAGGGATCGATGGCGGTGCCGACGACTTCGATCTCGGGATCGGCGTTCAGGGCTTCGGTGACGGTTTTGCGAACGACGGCGGAGTCGTCGATGACGAGGACGCGGATGCGGCGGGTGGACATGGGAGATTAGGGAGTGGAGGGACGTTGATAGATCGCAGGCCGGACGGACTGCAGGGAATGTTTGACGACAGTGAGGCCCTCCGCGTGACCGACGCAGAGGTAGCCGCCGGGCACGAGTCGGCGGGTGAGACGGGCCACGAGTTCCTCTTGGGTGGCGCGGTCGAAGTAGATCATGACGTTGCGGCAGAAAATCACCTGAAACATATCTGAAAACGGCAACTCGCCCTCGAGCAGGTTGAGCTGGTGAAAAGGGACGTGCTCGCGCAGCGCGGTCTTCACGCGAAACTGGCCTTCCTGCGGGCCGAAACCGCGCTGGAAATATTTCCGCATGAGCGCCTCGGGCAACCGTTGCACTACATCGTTGCGGTAGATGGCGAGCTGCGCATCGGTGAGCACGCGATGGGAAATGTCGGTGGCCCGGATGTGCCAGGGAGCGCGGGGCAGGCTGCCCGCAAGCGTCATCGCGATGGAATAGGGCTCCTCGCCGGACGAGCACGCGGCGCTCCAGACATTGAACGGCTCGCTCGGTTTGGCCCGCGCGCGCAATTCCGGCACCGCCACCTCGCGGAGAAAATCAAAGTGCGCGCGCTCGCGGAAAAAAAACGTGTGGTTGGTCGAGATCGCATCGATCAGGTTGGCGAGTTCGCCCTTCGAGTCGGTGGCTTGGAGCAGTTCGCAATAGTCGCCGAGCGTCGGCATTTTTGTCGCGCGCAACCGCTTGCTCAGGCGCGACGAAATCAACTCGCGCTTCTCTGGGCCGAGATTGATGCGGCTGTGTGCATAGACCAAGCTGCGGATAAATTCGAACTCGCTGTCCCTCATGAGGAATGAGGCTAGATCGGCGCGCGCGCGGGAAAATGTAGGCTCGATTCGCGCGGATCGCGGGATCCGTCGCATGAATCGGCGGCGGCACTCGGCAATTTTTTCCGTCCCGTAGTCCGCCCTACGGCCTTTCCCGG
>JANYBX010000352.1 GCA_025360615.1 Opitutia bacterium | reverse complement strand
CGCCGCGAATTCTGGGAGGAGATTCACCAACTCGCCGCCGACGGGCTCACCGTGCTCATCACCACGCACTACATGGATGAAGCCGAGCGCTGCCACCGCCTCGCCTATCTCGCCTACGGCCACCTGCTCGCGCGCGGCACGCTCGCCGAGGTCCTCGCCACCGCGAAACTCACCACGTGGAGCGTCGCCGGCCCCGAGTTGCGCGCGCTCGCGACCACGCTGCGCGGGCGCCTTGGCGTCGAGCAAGTCGTAGCGTTTGGAAACACGCTCCACGTGAGCGGCCGCGATGCCGCCCAACTCGAAACCGTCATCGCCGCCGTGCGCGAGCCGCGCCACGAGTGGAGAAAAATCAACTCCGGCCTCGAGGACGTCTTCATCAGCCTGATGGACGAGGCGAAGGATAATTTCGCGTGAGCGCGCGTCTGGAATTTCCAAGGTGGCGCGCGTTGTCCCCAACGCGCTCGCCCCCGCCGGCTCGAACTGCGGGCGGGGTGCCCCCACTCCGCATTCCCGCCGCTCGCGAGATCCCGCCGCTGCCGGGTGAGGCCCCCTCGCCCCGACCCACCTACCAACCAACTTGTCATCTATTACGTGACAAGTTTTCAGAGCGAACCGCATTGGTTTGTCATATAATAGATGACAAGTTGTCCGGAGCAGGAGGGGCCTGCCCATGAGACGTTTCACCTTTCACCGGCTCTGGGCCATCGTGCTCAAGGAGTTCATCCAGATGAAGCGCGACCGCGTGACGTTCGGCATGATGGTCGGCATCCCGCTCATGCAGCTCATGATGTTCGGCTTCGCCATCAACGCCGACCCTCGTCATCTCCCCACCGCCCTCCGCGCCGCCGACCAAGGCCCGTTCGCGCGCACGCTCATCCAGGCTCTCCGCACCAGCGACTACTTCGCGTTCGTCCGCGAAACGGCCTCCGAAGCCGAGGCGCAGCGACTCCTCCAGCTCGGCGACGTGCAGTTTGTCATTAACATCCCCGAGGATTTCTCGCGCAAACTTCTCCGCGGCGAGCGCCCCACCGTGCTCATCGAGGCCGATGCCACCGACCCCGCCGCCACCGGTCCCGCGCTCGCCACGGTGAACGCCCTCGCGGGCTCGATTTTCAATCGCGATCTCCCCGGCCCGGTCACGCGCCTGCGCGCGAAAGGCGGCCCCGTCGACTTCCGCATTCACGCGCACTACAACCCGGAAAACATCACGCAATACAACGTCGTGCCCGGCCTGATGGGCGTCGTGCTCACGATGACGATGGTCGTCATCACCGCGCTCGCCATCACGCGCGAACGCGAGCGCGGCACGATGGAAAACCTGCTCGCCACGCCCGTGCGCCCGCTGGAGGTGATGCTCGGGAAGATCATCCCCTACATCGTCGTCGGCTACATCCAGGTCTCACTCATTCTCGTCGCCGCACGCTTCCTGTTTCATGTCCCCTTCGTGGGCAGCCTCCCGCTGCTCTATGTGGTTTCCCTCCTCTTCATCGCCGCGAATCTCGCGGTGGGCATCACTTTTTCTACGCTCGCGAAAAACCAACTGCAGGCCGTGCAGATGGCGTTCTTCTTTTTCCTGCCGTCGATTTTGCTCTCAGGTTTCATGTTTCCGTTTCGCGGGATGCCGCCGTGGGCGCAGGTCGTGGGCTCGGCTCTGCCCAACACGCATTTCCTCCGCATCGTACGCGGCATTTTGCTGAAAGGAAACGGCCTCGCCGAAATCGCCCCCGAGCTGTGGCCGCTGCTGGTCTTCCTCGTCATCGCGATGACGATCGGCGTGACGCGCTACCGGCAGACACTGGATTGAGGGTAGGGCGCGTTATCCCTAACGCGCCGGTTGAGCTTAGCCCGCTGGTCATCTTAGTCGCAGCGGCGGATTAGGGATAATCCGCCCTACCCTCACGGCACCTCGTAAACCTCGACGAGCGTCAGCCCGCCCGATCCGTTCGCCCCGCTCACTTGCACCGTGTAGGCGCCGGGCGCGAGCGTCGCGAGGAGGATGGCGTCTTTGCTCGTGGCGTCGCCGATCGCGAACGCGCCAACCGATGCGCCGGTGGAACTGAGCAGCGAGCCGCCGCCCCAGTTGTTGTTGGCGTTGATCACCGTCTGCCCGCTGAACAAATCGAGCTTCGGGTCGCTCATCGTTCCGCCCACGTTGAAGGGCGGGAGCGCCAGCGTGGGGCCGATCGCGCGCACGAGCACCTGTTTCGAGGTCGTGCCGCCGACCACGAAGCCCACGGTGAGAATTTCCCCGGCGTCGATTTGTTTTAGCACGGAAACGTTAATCAGGCGCGGCGTGCTCGCCGTGAACGCCGATACCAGCGTCGCATCGTAAAGTTCCGCGATCACCGTGCCGGTCGCGCCCCCCACGCCGCTCACTTGCACCGTGTAACCGCCCGCCGGCATGTCACCGAAAGTCGCGGCGTCTTTCGAGGTGGTCGAGCCATAGGGAAACGCGCCGACGCGGGAAAAAGCCGCGTTCAATGCGGTGGCATCGCTGCCCCAGTTGTCGTTCGTGGCCACGGGGGTCGCGGTGTTTTGATCGGAGAACACGCTGAGCTTCGGATCGGCCAGCACGCCACCCACGCCGAGCGCCGTCAGCGCCGGACCCGCCGCGCGGATGAGCAGCGGCTTGGCGCCGCTCGTGCCCGCTCCGCCGATGACGGTGCCGACGGTGAACAGCGGCGAGGAGGCGGAGATGGAAGTGAGAATCGAAAGATTGATAAGGCGGCCGGGATCGCCCGCGGGGACGAGCGTGAGGGCCGCCACACCGCTGGTGACCGAGCTCAACGTGCCCGCGTCGGTGACGACCACATCGTAGCCCGTGGCATCGGCGGCGGTGAGACCGGTCAACGTGAGCGTGGCACCGGTCGCGCCGGAAATCGCCACGCCGTTTTTTCGCCACTGATACGAGAGCGCGCCCACCCCGATCGCCTGCACGTAGAGCCGCGCACTCCCGCCGATTGCGGCGACCTGCGTTTGCGGCTGGCCGGCGAGGTAAAGGTACGGCCCGGCGAGGGCGAAGCTGGAGAGCGCGCTGGCCGCGATGGAGTGGCTGCGCGGCAACCCCGGCGGCACGGTAAGCTGGCTGCTGGTATTGCTGCCCCAGCCGACGATGGAGCCATCGGACTTGAGCGCGATGGAATGAAACGAACCGGCGGCGATCGCCACGACGTTCTTGAGGCCCGCGGTCACCGTCGCCTGCCCGTTGTTGTTGGCGCCCCACGCCACGACGGTGCCATCGGATTTGAGCGCATCGATGAATTGGCCGCCGAGGAGCGCGCCGCACGCGGAGATCGCGACGACGCCGGTGAGCCCCGCTGGCACGGATGTCACCAACGACGTGCCCCAGACGGCCACGGTGCCATTGCTCTTCAACGCCACGCTAAACGCGGCACCCGCCGTGATGGCGACGACATCGCTTAAGCCCGCGGGCACGGTCGCCTGCCCCGAGGAATTGCTGCCCCAGGCCACGACGGTGCCATCCATCTTCAACGCGAGCGTGTGATTCCGCCCGATGGCGAGCTGGCGGACGTTGGCGAGACCAGCCGGCGGCACCGTTTGACCGAAGGTGGTGTCGCCCCAGAGCTGCACCGTGCCGTCGCGCTTGACTACGCCACACACGCTGCCGCCGGCGGCGATGGCGGCTACCGTCCCCGTCAAGCCGGCCGGCACCGTGGTCTGGCCGAAGCTGTTTGAACCCCACGCCACGATCGAGCCGTCGGTTTTCAACGCCAGCGCGTGGGCGTCGCCCGCGGCGATCGTTTGCACGTTGACCAGGCCGAAAGGCACGTAGGTCTCGGGCACCGGGGTGGTCGCCACATTGTTGCCGTCGAAAAACTCCACGCCGTTGCGGCCCCACGCGGCGACCACATTGGACTGCGCCGCCGGCACGGTGATCTCGACGTCGAGCCACTGCGCCGGCTCCGCGCCGCCGCGCGCGACGGGCTTGATCGTGATCCCATAGCCCGGGTCGGAGAAGGTGGTGCCGATCGGCAGGGCGGCGTCGGTGGCAGTGACACCCGGAGTCCTGAGATCGAGCAGCGCGCTTTGTTGGCCGCTGTTGAAACCCCAGATGACATAGGCGTCGTTGGCCGTCGGCGCGCTCGTGTCGAAATTTTGCCGGAGCCCAATCCAATAGGAGCGCACCCCGTCGCGGAAAATCCGCAGCGCGAGCGGCTGGTCGGCCGAGGCGTTTTTGCTATCGTAGCGAAAAACCCGGTACACGCCGCTCGTCGTCACATCCGTGACCGCCCGATTGGGGAGCCAGCCGAGCCGGTTCTTAAACCACGGGTTGAAATGATGCCGGCTGTCGCGCGTGACGCCCGTGATCGCACTGCTGCCCAAGTCGTCAAACGGATCGCCATATTCGAGCGAGACGCCCGCCGGGGAGATGGGGTTGCCGTCGGTGACTTTCCAGAGGTTCGCGTGGAGCAACCCGTAGGTGTGGCCGAGCTCGTGCGAGACCGTCGGCATCGTAAACGACGCGCTGCCGTTAATCCAAATTTTCGAGCCCCCGACCGTGCCCTGGCCGCCATAGGTCATTTGCGACCCTGCAAAGCGCGAGGTGCCGAGGTTGGCGAAGACCACGATCACGCGCTCATAATTCAACACCGTGTAGTCGGCGCTCGCCGCCGAGCGCGCGTCGGTGTGGAGCTGCAGGTCGTTGCCATCGGTCAGCGCATAAAAGCTGGCCGTCTGCGGCATGCGGTAGATTTTCGCGCTCACCGTGGTGACGAGCGAAGTCTGGCCGTAGCTCATGCTGTCGAAGAAGGGATTCGCGCCCGAATCCAACACCGACTGCGCGGTCGGGACGGTGATCGGTTCGCCCGGCACGTCCGAAAAATCCACGCGGATGACGAGCAGCGGTTTTGCGCCGATGGTCTGCGCCGTGGTCGCCTCGGCGTCACCCGTCGGAGTATTCCCACTGGCCGAAAGCGGCTGCACCCGCGGCCCGTTGCCCGCCTCGGCGGCGTTCAGCCGCTGCTCGAATTTTTGCAGCATCGCGCCGCCGCCGCAGAATTCCCACACCCGGCCCTGCGCTTCGACGACGTCGAGTGACGCAAGATTTACGCCGGCATCCACTGCGAGCACTGCGACCGTCTCGCCCGACACCGGGCACTGCGCCGCCGCCGCTCCGGCGGGAATCTCCCCCGGCTCAAGCACGCGCAACGGGCTTTCGTGCAATGCAAATTCGCCATCGAGCGCGATGCCGTGCAACGAAGCGTCCTCCTTCGTGAGCTGGCCCTCGCGCCGACCATAAGCATGCACGCGGTAAGTGACGCCGCCCAGAAACACCACGCGCTTCGTCGCCGGGCCGGCCGCCGCGTCCGCCCCGGCCGAACGGCCGAGCAAGGTGTAGTCGCCCGTGCCCGCCACGCGTTTCTCCAACTCCGCGAGCACCGTCGCCGGCAGAATCTGTCGCACCACTGCCGGCACCGTGGCCGCCAAGGCCCGCTGCGGATCGCGCTGGATCAAGCGCTTCATCTCGGGCCGGCGCGCGCGCGCCAGCTCCACGCCCTCGGCCTCGAGCGCCGCCCGCGCGGCCGCCGTCGTCGCGCTCCGGTAGCGTTGCGCCCAGTCGTGAAATGCCACCAGCGCCGCCGGCTGTGGCTCATCCCAGCCTTGCGCGTAGGCGAGCCGTTCCAGCGCAAGCTGGCGGTTCTGCGCCGCCGCGGAAGCCAGCTCGTTTCCCGTGGTCGCCACCGTGGTCGGCGACCGCCCGGCCGCTGTGGCGGCCCACGGCGCGACCATCTCGCCGCGCGGGGACGCCGCCCGCCAGCTCACTCGCCCCACCATCACGATCCCTCCGAAAAGGAGCAAAAAACCGACGCACAACGCGACACGACGAGGGCCAGGGGGAAGCTTCATGGGGTAAAAAGGGACAAGCGGTAGTGATGCCTCCGCCATTCCCCTGCCAAGAACAAAGCCCGCGCGTCAGCTTTCGGCCGACCGACCGATCACGGTTTCCGGTCGACCAACTGCTTCGCCACGGGACCGTCCAGGTGCATCACCGATGTCGGATAGGCAAACGACAAACCGCGCGCGGCCACGGCGCGCATGAAGCTGAGGTTCAGCCGCTGCTTCAGCCGCATGTGCTTTTGGAAATCGGCATCCTTCGTCAGATAAACCACCCAGATGTCGAGCGACGATGCACTGAGATCGCGGAAAAAAACCATGACCGACGTCGCATCCACCTCCGTCTCGGCGAGAATCAGCGCGCGGATCTCCTCGACCAGCGCGGCCATCTGATCGGGTGTCGTGTCGTAGGTGAGGTTCAGCACCTGCTCGACGCGGCGCTGCACGAAGCGCGAGTTGTTAATCACCGCCTCGGAAGCCACCGTCTTGTTCGGGATGATGATGAGATTTTTCTGCGGCGTGCGGAGCTTCGTGGAACGCAGCCCGATGTCCTCCACGTTCCCCTCGTGCGCGCCGATTTTCACCGCCTCGCCGATTTTAAACGGCTGGTCGATCGCGACCACGATGGAGCCGAAGAGATTTGCGATCGTATCCTGCGCCGCGAGCGCGAAGGCCAGCCCGCCGATGCCGAGGCCGGCGAGCATCGCCTTCACATCGTAGTGCAGGCTCTGCAACACCAGCAGCACGCCGAACACCACGAACACGCTCACCAGCGCCTTCTTGATCCACGGCATGAACGCCGCGATGCCCATCTGCCGCTTCGTCGCGACTTCCTGCAGGTGATCGAGAACCGCGCCAAACGCCCGCAGCAATCCCCAGAAAAGCACGAGGGAAAATGCCACCGTCGAACCGTAGCCGATCGCGAGGTCACTCGACTCCGGCAGTTTCAGCACCTTGAGCGCCGCGAAGATGCCCACGACCATGATGAACGTCGCAACGGGCTGCTCGAGCGCGGGGAAAAGTTTGTCGTCGAGCGTCGTCTCCGTCTTCGCCGCGAGTTTTTTCAACTGTGCGAAGATGATCAACGTCACCGCCCGCCGCAGCAGGATCGCGCCCACCAGAAACAGCGCGCTGATCACGTAGTGCGTGGCGGTGTTCCCGCTATTCTGGACCTTGAAAAGCTTCAGCACATCGTCGACCAGGTTCTCCAGAAAATCCGGCGGACGCACGGCGACCGGGTGCGCGACGGCATGCGCGGCGATGGCATTGGTCTTCATCGCGGTATCGGCGGCATCGGCCGATTCAGCGGCTTGCGCGGGGGCGTCGGCTTGCGCGAAAACCGCTGGAGCCACGAAGAAGAGCGCTGCACCCGTGCAGATGAAGGTGATGAAACGTTTCATAGTGGCCGCGAATGAAGAGCCGCGCCCCGGCGTGTCAAAACTTTGCCGGCTCGCGCCGTGCCCCGTCACTCCGCCCGGCGCCGGGGAATTCGCCCGCCCTTTCCAAACCCCCACTCGCCGCTTGCCCGCGACGCCACCGCCTCGCCAAAGTTTCCGCGGATGATTCCGCTTTTCTCCGTCATCGAAACCATGCCGCCTTGGGCTTGGATCGCGTTTTTCGCCTTCATCATCGCGATGCTGGCGCTCGACCTCGGTGTTTTTCAGCGCGATTCCCACGTCGTCGGCATGAAGGAGGCCCTCGGATGGTGCGTCGTCTGGGCCGTGCTCGCCCTCGGCTTCGGCGCGCTCCTCTGGCACTGGCGCGGCCCCGAACCCGCCCAGCAGTTTCTCGCCGGCTATCTGATCGAGCTCTGCCTGAGCGTGGACAACGTCTTCGTCTTCATCCTCGTCTTTGCCTACTTCAAGGTCGAGCCGCGCTACCAGCACCGCGTGTTGTTTTGGGGCATCATCGGCGCGGTGCTCATGCGGGCGGCATTCATCGTTGTCGGCGTCAGCGTCATCGCGCGCTTCCACTGGATCCTCTACGTCTTCGGCGCGTTTCTTGTCTACACCGGTGTGAAGATGGCCCTGCCCGGCAAGGACGCCGAGGTCGATCCCGAGCATAACTTCGCCGTTAAACTTTTCCGTAAATTCTTGCCCGTCGCCCCGCACGACGAACGCGGCCATTTCTTCACGCACCACGACGGCCGCCGCATGGCCACGCCTCTCTTCATCGTGCTGATCGTGATCGAGACGACCGACCTCGTCTTCGCCCTCGATTCGCTCCCCGCCGTGCTCGCGATCACGAAGGACAGCTTCGTCGCGCTCACCTCGAACATCTTCGCCATCCTCGGCCTGCGCTCGCTGTATTTTGCGCTGAGCGGTATCATGCAACTCTTCCGCTACCTGAAAATCGGCCTCGCCATCATTCTCGTTTTCATCGGCGTGAAAATGCTCGTGGAGCGCTGGGTGGACATCTCCACCACCACCTCGCTCGGCGTCATCGGTAGCGTGCTCACGACCTCCGTGCTGATGTCGGTCCTCGTGCCGCCAACAGTTGAGAAAAAATAGCCGCGCTGAACGGCTCGGCATTCCCAGATTTTTCCCATGCTCCTCCTGCTTTTGATCGCGATTGCGGCCGGGTTTTTCGTGATCGAACGACTCTGGCCGGCCAACGCGCTGCCCAAAGTCCGAGCTTGGTGGGCACGCGTCATTTTCGTGAACGTGGTGCAGATCGGCCTCGTTCTGGTCGCCGGCCTGACGTGGGACCGCTGGATGCAGGGCTGGTCGCTGTTTCGACTGCGCGATCATCTCGGCGATGTTTCGTCGGCGCTGCTCGCCTATGTTTTATCGACCTTGGTTTATTACTGGTGGCACCGCTGGCGGCACGAGTCGGCGTTTTTCTGGCGGCTTTGCCACCAGCTCCATCACTCGCCGGCCCGAATCGAGTTGGTGACGTCGTTCTACAAACATCCCGTCGAGATCACGATCAACTCCCTGCTCAGCGCCGGCATCGTTTACCTTTTGCTCGGGTGCAGCATGCAAGCCGGCGCTTACTACACTTTCCTCACGGCGGTCGCGGAGTATTTTTATCACTGGAACATCCGCACCCCGCACTGGCTCGGCTTCGTCGTGCAACGCCCCGAATCGCACCGCGTGCATCACCAGTTTCGCCATCACGCGCAGAATTTTGCCGACCTGCCCGTCTGGGATGCCCTCTTCGGCACGTTACAGAATCCCCGCTCTGCGCCCCCGCGTTGCGGCTACGAGGATTGGCGCGAAGATCGCTTCGACGACATGCTCGCTTTCCGTGACGTGCATGCACCCGGCGCCGAGCAACGCGATCCGCTCCATCTCCTGCCCACCTGCATTGGCTGCCGCAAACGCTGGGCCTGCGCCGAATCGCGCGGCACGTTGCCGAAAAAATAAGGCCGCTCAATGCGCCAAAAATCGGCGTTCCCAATCCGGCTCGGGCAAAGGCGTCGGACGGTATTTGCCAAACAGCGCGTAGCGCGACTTGGCCACAAGTTTGTAGGCCGAATCGCGCAGCCACGGCGGCAACATCCGCAGCCACGAGGCCACGCGCCAGACGCCGCCCAGTTCATCCAGCGCCGCGCACACCCCGGCCGTGCGCAACTTCGGCTTCCCGTTTTCGCGCCCGATCCAATCCGGGATAAAAACCAAGCTGTCGAAGTCCTTCGTCGGCAGTCCCTGCGTCCGCAAATACGCCTGCGCCGGCGCGCTCTGCAGCGGCGCGAACTGCATCCGCCCGCCCGCATCCTCGCGCAGCATGAAGCGCACGACCGCGTTGCACAGGCCGCATTCCCCGTCGTAAAGCAGCACCGGTTGCCGCGCGTCGCGTCGCACCGGCAACCAGTCCTGATCGAACGTGAACAGGTGTATCATCAACATCCCCAAGCTCAGGTCGGCAAAATCCACCGTGAGCAAAATCCCCAGGTGCATTGCGCCCATCGCAAGCCACACCAGCAGTCGGCCGAGACGAAAAATACACAGCGGCAGAAATAAAATCTCCAGCGCCAGTGCGCTCCACGTCATCAACGCGTGCGCCCACGGCGGCAGCAGCAGCAGGAGGTCGCGGAAAAAACCGGGGCGCGCGAGCGGGTTGTCGAGCAAGTGCCGAAACGCGGTGCCATCGACCCAACTCGGGCTCTGCAACTTCAGAACGCCGCTGAAAGTATAACCCGCCGCCAACAAACCCCACGCGCCCCAAAAAGCTGCGGCTGGGAAAAACCATTCGCCCGGCCGCCGACTCCCGCCGGTAAGACTCCACGATTCACCGGTCGGCACGACAGCACAAAATAACAGGACAACACCCACGTAGGGTAGCGATGGATTGCTGATGAGATTATTGCGGTTAAATAGCGCCGCCCATCCGAACCACAGCAGCAATGCACCGGTCCTGCGCCACGCTCCCGCGGCAAAAAGCAAACTCACTCCCGCCAACACCGCGATAAACGCCGTCACAAATCCCGGCGCGCCGCCCCACGCCGTCGCGAGCGGATTCGGAAACAAGGCGTGCAGTGGATTTAGCCGCGGGTCAGCCAGCACCCCGGCGTTCGAAAACAACTCCGTGGCGTGAGGCAGTTGCGTCGCGAAGTGCCACGCGAGGTAACCGCCAAAAATCACGCGGAACAACGCGAACTGCCCGGGCGGCAGCGCCTTCACTCGCTGCAAGAGGGGCGGAGAGTCCATGTATCGTTGCGACCATTGGTTTTTGTGCGGATTTCCACCGACAAGTCACGCGCTCCCGGCGGCAGGCCAAACTCGCGGCGCAACGGTCCACCCGACTTGAATCCGTAGCAAAACACCGCCGTCCACAGCGGCTCGGGCATTCGCGGCGCATAGCTAAGCGCCGCTCCGTAAACGTTGCGCCGATTGTAGCAGCCCTCGAGGCGCGAATAGAGTTCGGGCGTGATCTCCAAGTCGAATGACTTTCCCGCGCCATCCACTCCGTGCAGCGTGAACGTCGACGCGAACGTCTCCAACCCGTCCACATCGGAAAACACTTTTGGGAAAGGCGCGGCACAAGTCGCAGCGCCCACTCCCCGCAGCACGCGCGAACCGCACGCAAACCCAAGCATTTGTGTGCAGCCAAGCGCGGTGATGAGCCATGCCGCCAAGTTGGTTTTCGTCGGGGTCCAGAGCGGCATCGTTTCTTTTGCGGAGAGTCACATGCGTTTCCCTTCCGCAAAAGCAAAAAAGCCAGCCATTTCGCCAACGGCCGGCTCACACGCATTCCCTTGTCTCGTAAATTCCTCTTCAGTTCACCGCGATTTTTCGCGGCTTCAGGGTCTCGTGTTTCGGGAGCGTGAGGCGCAGCACGCCGTCGCGCAGCTCCGCCGCGATTTTCCCGGCGTCGATGGCGTTGTCGTGCGCGAAGACGAGTTCGTAGGCGGCGTCCGCGCTCTCGCGGTAAAGCGTCGTCCAGCCTTCCGGCTGTTGCCACGCGCGACGGCCAATCAATCGGAACTGACCGTCCTCCGCCGTGAGTTCGAGGCCTTCCTTCGCGACGCCGGGCAGGTAAACTGTCACGCTATAGGCGTCGGTCGTCTCCTTGATTTCATAGGCGGGCTTCAATGTCCGACCGAGATCGGTCGTGGCAGCGTCGTCACAGCAGGACGGCGTGCGGTTCAGTGCGGGAATGATGTTTTGCAAAAGTGACATGGTGATTTTCTCCAAGAGGGTTGGTTTATAATTTTTGTTTCGGCCGGTTATTTTACGACCACGGTGATTTTCTTCGGCTTGGACTCCTCGCGCTTCGGCAGCGTGACCGTGAGGACCCCGTTCTCGTAGGCGGCGCTCACCTGATCGGCCTGCGCCTCCGCCGGAATGCTCACCGAGCGGCTAAACGAAAACGATTGCTCGGGCTGGCCGTCCGCCGCCGGTGTCTTGCGCGCGGCGGTGATGGCCAGCGTGCCATCGACCAACTCGACGTTGATGTCGGCCCGGTTCACACCGGGCAATTCGGCGCGGACGTAGGCGTTGGCCTTGTCCTCGTAGAGATCGACCGGAAAGCGCGCGGGCGACACCGGCTCGCCAGCGAAATCACTGAGCGCAGTTTCAAAAAGGCGATCAATCTGGGACTCGAGCCCCGTCCAAGCGGAACGGGAAAAGCCGCCCGGCACGGTGGCCAGGCTGCGGTGGGTGGGATAGGCGTAACGAACGATTCTCATGGTAATATTTTTGGCGGTTTGGTTTTCAGTCTAGCCAGCCGGGCGTCGTGCCCGTGCGATGCGGCGGGTAAATGCACGCGGGATGCCGCATCTCCGGCACGGCAACTTGCGGAAAATCCGCGAGTTGATTTTTCCGCCACACAGTAGGTGTGAAAAAAATGCCGTGCGTGCCGTCCCACCCCGGGCCGTTCCGACACAGAAAATCCGTGCTCATCCCGGGCATCCATGGTTCAGTGCCGATCCACCCCGCCATGACTTTCGATTTTGAAACTCCTCCGCCCCGTGCGGGCACCGACTCTCAAAAATGGCAGAAATACGCCGGCCGCGACGTGCTGCCGCTCTGGGTCGCCGACATGGATTTCAAGTCGTCGCCCGCCATTATCGCCGCGTTGCACACCCGCGTGGAGCAAGGCGTCTTCGGCTACGCGCGCCCCGTGAAGTCCACGGTCGATGCCATCGTCGAGGCGATGGCGTCGCGCTACGGTTGGAAAATCGAGCCGGCTTGGATCGTCTGGCTGCCCGGCCTCGTGTGCGGGCTCAACGTCACCGCGCAGGCCTTCGCGCAACCCGGCGACGAGATCCTCACGCTCACGCCCGTCTACCCGCCGTTCATGACCGCGCCGAAAAATTCCGCGCGCGCCTCGACGCAGGTGCCGTGGCTCTTGGACAACGGCACGTGGATCATCGACTGGCCCGCGCTCGAGCGCGCCGTCACGCCGCGCACGAAACTTTTCTACCTCTGCAACCCGCACAACCCCCTCGCCCGCGTCTGGCGGCGTGAAGAACTCGTCCAGCTCGCCGAGTTCTGCCTGCGCCATCAACTCGTGCTCTGCTCCGACGAGATTCACTGCGATCTCATCCTCGACCCGGCGCTGCGGCATATCGCGACCGCGTCCCTGTCGCCCGGGATCGCCGCGCGCACCATCACGCTCATGGCGCCGAGCAAGACCTACAACGTGCCCGGTCTCGGCACCTCGTTTGCCATCATCAGTGATCCCGCGTTGCGCGCGCAGTTCGTGCGCGCGACCGCCGGCATCGTCGCCGAAGTCACCTCGCTCGGCTTTACCGCCTGCGAAGCCGCCTACCGCGACAGCGAGCCGTGGCGACAAGGCCTGCTCGCCACGCTGCGTGGCAACAGCGATTACCTCGTCGATTTCGTCGCGCGCGAATTGCCCGGCGTGCGCCTCGAAGCGCCCATCGAGGCGACCTATCTCGCGTGGCTCAACGTCGAGGCGCTCGGTCTCGCCGATCCCATCGCGCATTTTGAGAAACACGGCGTGGGCTTGAGTGACGGCGCGTTTTTCGCGTCTCCGCGCGGCCGCCATGTCCGGATTAACTTCGGCTGCCCGCGCGCCACGCTCGCCGAGGCGCTGAGCCGGATGAAAGCCGCGATTTCGTAGTGCCGCGGTTTACTTTCCCTGCGGACTCACCAGTTCGTCACTGTGGAGTGTCAACATTCCGGACTGCTCGGTCTTGATCATCACCACGTCGCCGCGACGCAGCACGATCCGGCCGTTGAGCACCCGGCCGTCTTTCAACCGGACCACCCCCAGGGTCACCGGCTCCGCTTCGACCGCAGCCGACGCCGTGATGGCGACCACGCCTTTTCCTCCGCATTGTGTGCAGCTCACGTTCCCCGTGCCCTTGCACGCCTTGCAATCCACCTTCGTCGTGCCTTCGCACACCTTGCATTTGCCGGCGATCTTGGGGACGCCCTTCACGGTTTCGACGACCTCCCCGACGTGCGTTTGGTTAAACGCCGTCCACGTGCCATCGCTGAGCGCGAATTTCTGCCAGACGTCCGTGGCCGGGTGTCCCGGCATATCCAGCGGCTCCCAACGCCCCACCGTGAGTTTCAAGCACGGGGCCGGGCACACGAGATGGCCGGCACGACAGCCCGGCACCACGCACTTTGTGACGGTCGTGCCCTTGCAGCGCGGGCAAGGCTTGGTCGGCACCGCCTCTTCTGTTGTCGTTGGCACTGGTGCCGGCACCGGTGCGACCGTTTCAGCAAACCCCGATGCGGCGAAAAAACATCCCGCGTAGCCGACCAGCCGCAGGGCGCGGCGAATCCCCAGATGCATGGTTTTCATCAAGCCCAGCCAAAGCCTTCCGTCGCCCCGCGAACAGCCGCAACTTCGTAAATTTCCCGCCAATTGCCGCTGGTCCGGCCACCTGCGCAGCTTGCAGGAGTGGATGGTGCGGGCCAGCGTTTCGCTCATGCGCATCGGCCCCCACGAGCTTTCGTCGAATTTGTTTCTCTCGCCGCTCGCGGGTTACACCAACTTGCCCATGCGCCTCACCGTGCGCGAACTCGGCGGACTCGGCTGGGCCACCACCGATCTCGTCAACGCCCGCTCGCTCCTCGAGCGCAATCGCGTCGCCCTCCAGCTCGTCGCGTCTTCACCGGAGGACCGACCGCTCGCCATCCAGCTTTTCGGCAGCGTGCCGGAGGAGATGCGCGATGCCGCCGTGATGTGCCAGGAACTCGGCGCGCAATCCGTGGACATCAACATGGGTTGCCCCGTGAAAAAGGTCGTCAAAATCGGCGGCGGCTCCGCGATGATGAACGAACTCGACAAGACCGCCGCGCTCGTCCGCGGCATGATCGCCGCCGTCAAAATCCCCGTCACCGCCAAGATGCGCCTTGGCTGGGATGACGACAACCTCACCGCGCCCGACCTCGCGCGCGTGCTGGAGGACGTGGGCGTCGCCGCGATTTTTGTGCATGGCCGCACGCGGGCGCAGGGCTTCGCGGGCACAGTCAACCTCGCCGGAATCCGCTCCGTGGTGCAGGCGGTGAAAACGATTCCCGTGATCGGCAATGGCGACATCACCACGCCCGCCGCCGCGAAACACATGCTCGACGAAACAGGCTGCACCGGCGTGAGCATCGGGCGCGGCGCGTTTTATGACCCGTGGATTTTTCGCCGCACGGAGCATTTATTGCGCACCGGCGAATTGTTGCCCGAACCGGATTTCGCCGAGCGGCTCCGCGTGCTGCGCCGGCACTTTGAACGCTACGTCGAGTTCTACGGTGAGGAGCACGGCGCGAGACTTTTCCGCAAAGTGGCGCCGTGGTATGCGAAACGTTTCGGCCCGGCAAAGCCGTTTAAGAATCGGATCATCACGATCACCTCGCGCTCCGACTTCGACGCAGCGGTCGCGGAGTATCTGGCGTGGCGCGCGCCGTTCTGCGACGAACGCGGCGAGCTATTAAAGAAATACGCGCCGGCGCCGATGGTCGCGTCGTTCATGCGCCCGCCGGAGGAAGCGGGGGTTTTTGCGAGAGAGTCGATCCCCGTGCCGAAGGGGCCGGTGGACACGTGGTGAGGATGAGCGACGTTGCAAGAACCTCGTTAGTTTATCAGGCTTTCTGGAAAAACGATGGCCTACACACTGCAAGCACTGATTGGAGATGCCTCGGAGGTGAAGAACGCAGCTCCAAGTGGGGCGCTGGTCGTTATGCTGCCGCAAGGAAAGGCACTCGTTCCACTAACCGAAAGCGTGCGGCAGGCGCATAATATCTCGTTCCTCCCGCTAACTGACGGAGACACTGATGATGTGCCAGAAACGGTGGCGGCGCTCGCAGTCCTAGCTAAGAAGATAGCCTACGTTGAAGCCGAATTTTTCGGAGGCGATGGCACGCAGGCGGCAGCGGTATGGGAAAATGGAAAGCTGATTTTCGGCCCCGTTGTGGACAACGATGCCATCAACCAAGCGTTACGGATTATCGGTGTCGCGAAGAACGATCATGTCGATGAATTCGAAGCATTGAGTCTGAGTCGCCATCGAGACACGGATAAATGGATTTGAAAAGGAGCCCATGCCTTCGCGGAAATCTCTGCCCCCATGCCCACCATCTCGCATTTCTGGGAGCTGATTCTCGGCACCGTCATCGCGCTGCTACCGTTGATCAATCCGCTCGCGACGGCGCCGACTTTTCTCGCCATCACCGAGGGGGATTCACCCGAGCGGCGGTTGCAGCAGCTCCGCAAGGCTTGTCTCTACATGGTCGCGATCCTCGTGGGATTTCTCATCGGCGGGACGTTCATCATGGGTTTCTTCGGCATCTCGATTCCGGGGCTGCGCATCGCGGGCGGGTTGCTCGTGGCGGGCATCGGATCGGGCCTGCTCATGGCGCCACCGCGCGGGGAACTCTCGCAAGACCCCGCCCACGTGGAGGCGCGCGCGAAGCGGGACGTGTCGTTTTCCCCGCTCGCGATGCCGATGATGAGCGGGCCGGGCTCGATCGCCGTGACGGTGGGTTTCACTTCGCTCGCGACGGGCTGGCTCGACTATGCGGCGATCATCCTCGGCATCCTGATCGTCGCCGTGATCACCTACGGCACGCTGCGGCTTTCGGAACGCGTGGTGCTCGTGATCGGCACCAATGGCATGAACGCACTCTCGAAAATCATGGGGTTTCTCATTCTCTGCATCGGCATTCAGTTTGTCGTGAACGGCGTGCTCGGCATCGCCACCGACCCGGTGGTGTTGAAAAACATCCGCGACGCCGTGCTCGCGAAGTGAGCCCGGTGGGGCGCGCTGATCGCACTGCGCTTCTCCGGCCGGCGCCGTCGCTCGGCGCGTGGGGGTCAAGCGGCTCCACCCGCGCTTCAGCGCGACTCAGTAACGCCGCGTGACCGTGGCACCCGTGCGGTCTTTGAACATGAGCTGGCGGGTGCTCGCCTCCGCGCCTTCGAAGACGATGCCCAAGCCGAGGCCGTTGTCCACGGACTGGCCGGCGCGCACATAGCGGCCGTTGATGAGCGCGCTCGCCGGTGGTCCGGACCGCACGCCGCTCACCTTGGCCTCGGCGACAAACGTGCGAAAGGCGGGACTCGCCTCACTGGCGGCATTGTCATCGGGAATCGAAATCGTGATACCGGGAGCGAGCGTCGTATCCGTCATTACGGTCGGCGGCGGGGTCGAGATCGTGATGCTGGGTGGGCCGGGGTGCCGGGCCAGCGGGGTCTCATCGGTGCCGAGAGGGTCGGCCCGCTCCGCTTGGTTGGCGCGTTGCCCATCGACGGCGGCCTGCGCTTTGGCGATGGCGTTGACCGGCACCTTGGCGAGGGCGTTGAGCGTGTCGGAGGGAGTGAGCGGCTCGGGTGAATGCGTGGGTTTCGGAGCGATGGCGACGTCAACTGGAGCAGCCGACGGAACGACGGTGGCGACTTTCAATTTGCGCGGCGGGGGCGGTGGGGGCGGCGGCTCGGGATAGAAAAGGTAAAACGCCGCCGCACCCGCGCCGAGCAACCCCACCAAGCCGATGCCGAGGAGCAGGCCCCGGCGTTTTTTCTTCGGCGGCCCGGACGGCGGGACGGGAGGCTTCACGCCCGCGAGCAGTTTTTCCTCGTCCGCCGATTTAGGGGCGGGAATGTGAATCACCGGCGATTTCTCACCTGGGGCGGGCGTCGCGACCGGAAACGGTGCGCGCGTTCGCAACCGCGGCGCGCCATCCGTGTTGGCGACTGGCGGGGTGATCCGCGGCCCGACCAACGTCGGGGGAAACGGTCCCCGGGTCGCTCCTGGGGGAGCCGGCGGGGGCGGCGGCAAAACCATCCCGGGATCGCGCGGCCCCGCGTCGATGGCGGGCGCGATAGCGGAGGCCCCGGTTCCCGTGGGCAGCTCCGGCAGCGGCTCCGCAAAAAACGATTCAGTTCTCGGCGGCGGTGGTGGCGGGGGTGGCGGGGGCGGCGGAGGAAAAGAAGCGGGCGGGGCCGGTGGGGAGGGCGGCAATGATGGCGGGGGCGGTGGAGACATCAGCCCGGCAGGAGCCAAATCCGCGAGAACCTGAAGCGGGGGTGGCGCGGCGACCACCGGCGGCGGCACGGCACTGGGAGCGCGCGGCTTTAACTTGAGTCGGAACGGCGAATCGCCGGCGGGCGCAGCCGCTGGCGAAGCCGGCGGGGCGACGCTTGGGCCGGGCTCGGCTGACGGCGGCGGTGGTGCCGCTGCCTCGGTCGCAACCGGCGGCGGGATCGGCGCAATTGGAGGCACAACCGCAGGTGGTAGCTTGGCCGCGGCCAACGATAAACGCGGCTTCATCCTCAACGGCGGCGTTGGCTCGTCACTCATGTGCCTCACGAGAAACTTTTTTCGGCCGGGTTGCGAAACCAAAAAAGTTTCCCTCGCGGTCGAAGGGACCGGCGGCCAATTTTATCACAGCATGTTTACCTCGATCCGAATTTTCCTGACCGTCCTCTCCCTCGGCTTGGTCCTCGCCACGACCGGGGGTTGCTTCCATTGGGGGAAAAACGCGAAGCCCAAGGAGAGCTCCGCCATCGCGAGCGAGGTCGAGGCGGGTTTTAAGCAGCGTTTCGTGGACAAGCGGGCCGGCGAACTCACGGCGCAGGGCGTCGGCCCCGAGGCCGCGCGCGCTAAGGCCACGGAAGAGTTTCGCGCCAAATACGGTTTCACGGGCGCCGCGCAGAAGTAGGCGCAGTGTGCCGCGCCCACGATCCGCACAGCGGGTCGCGCGGTTGACGGCGCGCGAAGGGCCGCAAATTTAGTCGCCGTGGCAAACTCCACTCCCGCCGCAGGCGCAGGACGCGGTGCACTCGCGTCTGCGTTGTGCTATCTCATGTGGGGCTTGGTGCCGCTCTACTGGCATCTGCTGGCGGGCGTGAATGCGGTCGAACTCATCGCGCACCGGCTGGTGTGGTCGATGGTGTTTGTCGTCGCCGTGCTGATATGGCGGAGCGGATTCCACGAGATGCGCGCGGCGCTGGGCTCGCGGCGCACGTTCGCGCTGAACCTGCTGAGTAGCGCGCTGCTCACCGTGAACTGGCTGGTTTACGTGTGGGGCGTCAATCACGGCCACGTGATCGAGTGCAGCCTCGGGTATTTTCTCGTGCCGCTGCTCAACGTCGCGCTCGGCCGCTGGGTGCTGCAAGAGCAGCTCCGCCCGCTGCAATGGGTCGCGATCGCCTGCGCCGCGCTCGGCGTGGCGGTGCAAGTGGCGCAACTCGGCCGTCCGCCGTGGATCGCGCTGGCGCTGGCGTTGAGCTTTGGTTTCTACGGTCTGCTCCGAAAACAATCCGCGCTCGGGCCGCTCACCGGACTCGCGGTCGAAACCGTCCTGCTCGCGCCTCTCGCTGTCGGCTACTTGCTGTGGCGGCAGCAGACCGGCGAAGGCGCGCTCGGGCGCGTGGATGCGGCGACGCAGTGGCTGTTGCTCAGCACAGGCATCGTGACGGCGATTCCGCTGCTGCTGTTCGCCTACGGCGCGCGCCGCATCCGGCTGACGACGCTTGGGCTGCTGCAATACATCGCGCCCACGGTGCAGTTCACGCTGGCCGTGGCGGTGTTTCACGAGGCGTTCTCGCGCGAACGCGCGATGGCGTTCGCGTTGATCTGGGCCGGGCTCGCGCTCTACACATTCGACAATGTCTGGACGCAGCGGCGCAAATCGGGCGCCCTCAGTCGCGCTTGATCTCGATCAGCTCGATCGTGAAGACGAGCGACGCGCTGCGCGGGATGCGCGGTGCCTGCCCGCGCGTGCCGTAGGCGAGTTCGGGCGGGATGATGACAAGGCGTTTCTCGCCGAGCTGCATGAGCGGCAGCGTCTGGTCCCAGCCCTGGATTACCATTTCGCGGCCCAAGCGAAAAATAAATGGATGCTCCTTGTCGTTGTTCTGATCGAAAATTTCGCCGGTGAGCAGCTTGCCAGCGTAAAGGACGGAGACGTTGTCGCCGGGTTTTGGTTTTTCGCCGGTCCCCGCCCGCTCGACGATGTAGCGAATGCCGGTGCCGGTCTTCTTCGCGGTGGGCCAGTTTTTTTCGATGAACTCCACGTCCGCCTGCGAGAATTTCTCCCGCTGGCCGTGCGCCGCAGGGACAGAGCAGAGGGACAGCAAAGCAAGGAGCAGGGTGACGATGCGGCGGTTCATATGAGTGGTAAGTATTTAGCGTCCTTCAGGCGATTGACACGGAAATTTTCATGGTGGGATGCGCGGCGACCAGCGCGAGCGCGCGGTTGAGCAGCGTTTTTCCCGGCTCCATCCGGTGCCAGGGCGAGGCGCCCGAGGGGTGCGGCAGCGGGATGCAGTCCGCCGCGTGGCCCCGATAAGTGATGGAGAAACGCTGCCCGATCGTTTCCACGAGCGGGCGCTCGCCGAGAAACTGCGAGATCGCGAGTTTGCCCACGGGGAGGACGAGCGCCGGCTGCAACAGCACGAACTCGCGCTCAAGCCACGCGGAACAGTTCGCGATCTCGTCGGGCGCGGGCACGCGATCGCCGCCTTCGGGGCGCTTGCCCGGAAAACAACGGCACACCGCCGCGAAATAAATGCGGTCGCGCACCTCGTCTTCGCTCCAGCCGAGCCCCGCGTTGAACCATTTGAAAAGCGTCTTGCCCGCCGTCCACGCGAAAGGCCGGCCGAGCTTCGGCTCCTTGTCGCCGGGCGCCTGGCCGACGAGCAGCACGCGGCTCGCCACCGCGCGACCGACGACGACCGGCTGGTGCATGCGCGGACAACGCGTGCAGGCGCGCAGTGCGTACAGGTGTTTTTCGACAGCGGCGACAGTGACGGGCATAAAAAAAGGCGGACGGATTTAACCCCGTCCACCTTTCGATTGGCGTAAACGAAAAACTTAGCGCCCGTGCCGGCCACCACCGCCGCCGGAACGATTCCAACCGCCGCCGCCCGACGAGCGTTGCTGGCCGCCACCGCCCGGGCCGGAACGATAACCGCCGCCGCGGTTGCCACCGCGTTGCTGCGCCGGCTGCTCGGGGCGAGCGACGATCGGCGCGTAGTTGAAACCTTCGAGTTTCAGCTCGGGAATTTTCTGGCCGATGAAGCGCTGGATGTCGCGGATGTCGCTCGCGTTCTCCGGCGTGACGAGCGTGAACGCATCGCCCACGGCCTGCGCGCGGCCGGTGCGGCCGATGCGGTGAACGTAGTCCTCGGGATTTTCCGGGACGTCGTAGTTGATCACGTGGCTGATGCCGGCGACGTCGATGCCGCGGGCGGCGATGTCGGTGGCGACCATCACCTCGTATTTGCCGCTCTTGAAACCGGCGAGCGCCTCGATGCGCTGGTTTTGCGAGCGGTTCGCGTGCAGCACGGCGACGGAGTGATTGGCGGATTTGAGCCGGCGCGCAATTTTGTCGGCCCCGTGCTTGGTGCGGCTGAAAACGAGCACGCTGTCGAAGTCGATTTTCGCGAGCAGCGCCTCGAGCAGCTCGAATTTCTGATCGTGCGCCACGGGATAAAGCGCGTGGTTGACGGAGGTGTTGACCGAGCGGTTGACGCCGACTTCGACACGGTCGGGATTCCGCAATGCGAACGACGCGACGGCGGCGATCTCCGGCGGCACGGTGGCGGAGAAGAAGAGCGTCTGACGCTCTTTTGGACAGCGGGCGATGATGTCCTTCACGACGGGCAAGAAGCCCATGTCGAGCATCCGGTCGACTTCGTCGAGGATGAGGATCTGGAGGGCGTCGAGGCGGAGCGTGCGCTCGTTGAGGAAATCCATCAGGCGGCCGGGAGTCGCGATAACGATGTCGGTGCCCGCTTGGATTTCGCTGCGCTGGCGGCCGTAACCCACGCCGCCATGAACGACGGTGGCGCGGATGTCGGTGAAGCGTCCGAAGTCGCGGAAGGCGGTTTCGACCTGGGCGGCGAGTTCGCGCGTGGGTTCGAGAACGAGCACGCGCGGGCCGCGGGCCTCGTGTTTGCCGAGGCGGGCGAGGACGGGCAGCGCGAATGCGGCGGTCTTGCCCGTGCCGGTCTGGGCGGAGCCGATCAGATCGCCGCCGCCGAGGACGACAGGAATGGCGCGCAACTGGATCGGCGTTGGATCGACGTAGCCCATGGCTTTCACACCGTTGATGAGGGCGGGTGGAAGCCCGAGCTTGGAAAATGGCATAGGGAGTGATTACCCTCTTATTGCAGGGATAACGCGAGGCTAATTCTCAGAGGGCAAATTGGAGCGGATCGTGCCCGATGCCGTGAGGCCGGGCTCCCGCAAGCGATGAGGTGAAAATCCAGGAAAGTTGGCGGCGGAAGGCGATCCTATCGCAGGCATTACGTGAGTTCTCTTTCGCATTGGTTTCCGGCGATGCCATCCCAATAATGTTGGTGACGAATATGCGGAATGCCCTCTTCGCTCTTTTGACTGCGAGCTTTGCGCTATCCGGCTGCATCGTCCGGCCGCAACGGCTCGATCAGGCGCCCCGGCAAACCTCGTTGTCCGCTGAGCGGGTTGAGTTGCCCGCAGCGTTCGTCAAGGGCCGTCCCTATGTGGATTTGAAGATCAACGGGAAGGGCCCTTATCGCTTCCTGGTCGATACCGGATCGCATGGGACGATTATTACGGCGCAAGTTGCCCGTGCGGTAAGGATTTCCCCTTCGCAGAAATATACGGTCAATGTCTCTGGTGCCAGCGGGCAATTTGAGAAGCAATTCATGGGCGTGGTCGAACACATCGAAGCGCCGGGTTTTTCTTTGGGCACAGTGGCAGTTTCCATCATGAGTCCTCAAAATGTGACCTTGCTGGACAGGCACGGCGATCAGCCCAGTGGTGGCATCATCGGCATGAGTGCGTTCCGGGATGTCCTTTTGGAAATAGATTATCCGCAGCACAAAATCTGCGTTGTCCGGCCGGGTCGCGAAACCCTCTTCACCGGAAAAGGCATCCTTTACACTGGCATGTCGCCGCACGTGACAATCGCGACACCGTCAGCCCGGCAGGTGACGACCACCGCGTTGATCGATACAGGTAGTGACGGTGGTTTTGAGGTCACGGACATTGCCGACTATCCGGTACGCGCAGGCCTGGTAAAATCAGACGAATATACCCAGGGCATCGGCGGATACTGGCGCTCGCTTTTCGGGCAATTGGCGGGAGATATCCGGCTGGGTACTGCCATTTGGCGCGACCCAGTCATTTATTCCGCAGGCGAAAACCGCATTGGAAGCAAAGCGCTGGCTTCCTGGAAGCTCGTGGTCGATCAGGAGAGAAAAATGCTTTGGCTGTTGGATGAAAATCAAATGGCCATCACGACGTGGGATGGACCGCTTGAGCCGGATGGCCGTCCGGCGGTGTATGGTTTCGTGTCGGTGCCGGAGGGCGACGGGTTTCTCGTTAAAGAAGTCGATTCTGGCGGTCGCGCTGAGCGCGCGGGATTGAAAGTCGGTGATCATTACCGGTGGGAACGTGGTGACCCGGTGCCGTCGGGCCACAGTCTCGCCCAAGACCCTTCCCGGTTTCAGCTGCATGTCGTCCGCGCCTCCGAAAAAATTGAAATCAATCTTTCTCTATTGGAGCCATTGCCAGCTGCCGCTGCGCCAGAGGTGAGAGCTGCGAACGGAGGGGATTGAGGGGTGAGACTAACGATTCACCAATGCAGGATGCCCGTCCCACCCCGTACGCCTAATGGTTGGATAACCGGAGCTAAACGTCGACCAGACGATAGCCAATGCCCGCGTCGGTTTTCAAATGGCGCGGCGTGTGCGGGTCGGCTTCGAGTTTTTGCCGCAGGTGCGTCATGTGCACCCGGAGGTAATGGGTGTTATCCTCGGCGTTGGGGCCCCAGAGTTCACGCAGGATCTGCCGGTGCGTGACAACGCGGCCGCGATATTGCACGAGCAGTTGGAAAAGCGCGTACTCCTTAGCGGTCAGGTGTACCTCCACGCCGGCTCTCCGCACGACATGCGCCGACTGATCGATCTCGATATCACCGACGCGCACCATCGCAGGCTCGGCGGACACTGGCGTTCGCCGGAGTACAGCGCGCACGCGCGCCAGGAGTTCACGTCCGCTGAACGGCTTGGTGAGATAGTCGTCCGCTCCGGCGTCGAGTGCGGCGATCTTGTCGTCCTCGCCTTCGCGCACGGACAGCACGAGCACGGGCACCTTGGACCATTCGCGCAGCCGCCGGATCACCTCGGTCCCGTCCAGGTCGGGCAGGCCGAGGTCGAGGATGATGCCGTCCGGTGCCTGATGAGCAACTTCCTGCAGGCCGAGCTGTCCGGTTTCCGTTTCACGCACTTTGTAGCCTTCGCTCTCCAACGTGACCCGCAGCAATCGGCGAATCTGGATCTCGTCGTCGATGACAAGCAGGGTGGGCTTGAAGGGCGGTGAAGTCATTCGGCTGGCGCAGCCTGTGGCACGGTATGCGGGAGGTAAATGGTGAACACCGCGCCGCCGCCGGGGTTTTCGCCCACCACGATTTCGCCGCCCTGTGCCACGACGAAACCGCGCACGATGGAAAGCCCGAGTCCGAGCCCACCCGCGCGGGCCGCGTCGCCGCGCTCAAATTTTTTGAACAAACGTTCGCGCATTGCCAGCGGGAAGCCCGGGCCGCGGTCCGCCACGGTGAAGAATGCGCGCGTCCCGCTGCGCTCGATTCCCGCGGTGAGAAACACGGGAGTCACCACGGGAGTGTGGCGCGCGGCATTCAGCAGCAGGTTGGCGAGGGCCTGTTCGGTGAGCGCGAAGTCGGCACGGATCGGCGGCATGTCGTCGGGCAAAATCACTTCGAGCGGGTGGCCGGCCAGTTCGTCGCGCACGCCGTCGAGCGCGGCGTTGACCAGATCGCGCGCGTCGCACCAGTCGAGCCGCGGCTTGAGCGTGCCGCTTTCGAGCCGGGTCTGGTCGAGCAGGTTGCCGACGAGCCGGTTGAGCCGGCGCGCGGCCGCGCGACCCTCCCCGACGAGTTCGGCCCGCAACTCCGGAGCGGCGTCCGGTAAATTTTCCAAGATCCCGGTGATCACAGCCAGCGGGGTGCGCAATTCGTGTGAGACGCTGTCGAGCAGCACGCGGTGAAGTTTGTCGGACTCGGCGAGTAATTTTTCCCGCGCGCCGGCTTCGCGCAGATGCTCGCGCTCGACGATCAGCGCGAGTTGGCGGGCGAAGGCTTCAAGGAGGTCGCGCTGCCCGAGGGTGAGTGTTCCACCCTCCGGCACGGCGATGCCCAGCACACCGACCGCCTTGTCCTCGCGGACCAGTGGCAGATAGAACGCCGTGCTGCCCGGCAGCGTGTCGGTGAAACGTCCCGCGGGACGCCGGTTCAGGAAAACCCACTCGGCCACGCCGCGCTCCTTGCCGTCGAGACCGAACGAGCCGGCGAAATGAGGTGTGACGCTGCCACCGGCTTCGGCGAGCAGCAGCGCGGTCCTCGCCGCGAAGAGTTCATCCGCCTGTCGCAGCGCGGCAAACACGGCGTCATCGAGCGTGCCGGCCTCGGCCAAGGCGTGCGTCAACTCGAACAACGCCGTGGCACGCTCCTCGCGCATCCGTTCATTGAGGCCCTGGGTCCGGATCCGCGACGTCAGGTGGCCCGTGACGAGCGCGACGACAAAATAGGTGCCGAACAAGGTGGCATCCTCGATCTTGCTGATGCGAAAGGTAAACTGGGGCGGGATGAACAGAAAATTCCACGTCATCGCGCTGAGGACGCCGGCGGCGAGCACCGGGCCGCGGCCGACGCGCAAACTGAGAATGATGATCGCGAGCAGATAAACCAGACCGACGGCAAGATAAGTATCGGCGGGCAGCAACAGTCCGAGCAGCGTGATGATCGCGACCATGCCGGCGGCCCAGCCGTATTCCGCGGGCGAACTGCGCAGGCTGCGGTCCACGGCCAGCAGCCGCCGCCGGCCACGCTCGTTTTCAGCGGGGACGACATAGATGTCGATGTTCCCGCCGAGCCGCAGCAACCGGTCGACGAGGGTGCCGCGAACGAGATCCCGCAGGCGCCGCGCCCGGGGTTTGCCGACCACGATTTGGGTGGCGTTTTGCTGGAGCGCCACGCGCACCAATGCGTCGGGAATGCTGTCGTCGTGGGTGACGATCACCTCGGCGCCGAGTTCGCGCGCCAGGGCCAGATTTTTATCCAGCAAGCGCTGGTCTTCGGCCGGCAGCGCGACCGACGGTTCAATGTGCACCGCGACCCACGGAGCGCCGAGGGCGGCGGCCATGCGGCGGGTCCAGCGCACCAATTGCGTGGAGAAAGGGCTTGAGCCGACGGCGACCAACAGCCGCTCTCCGCTGCGCCAGACAGTCTGCTTCGAGGAGCCCGCGCGCAAATGCCTGAGCTGCCGGTCCACGCGCTCGGCGGTGTAGCGCAGCGCGAGTTCGCGCAGGGCGGAGAGATGGGAGTCCTTGAAAAATCCGTCCTGCGCCGCCGCGGCGCGTTCGCCGAGATAGACTTTTCCATCGCGCAGCCGCTCCAGCAATGTTTCGGGGGTCAGGTCGATGAGTTCAAGTTCGTCGGCGAGGTCGAGCACTGAATCGGGCACGGTCTCCTGTTGTGATGCTCCCGTGATCTGGCGGACCGTATCGGCGCGCGACTCGACGTGTTGGATGTTGAGAGTGGTGTAGACATCGATGCCGGCCTCGAGGAGCTCGACCACATCCTGCCAGCGTTTGGCGTGGCGTGAGCCCGGGGCGTTGGTGTGCGCGAGCTCATCGACCAGCACGAGTTTTGGCCGGCGGGCCAGAATGGCTTCAAGATCCATTTCGATGAGCCGGGTGCCGCGGTAGTCAGTCGTTTTGCGCGGCACGACAATCAGGCCAGTGATCAGCGCCTCTGTTTCGATGCGTCCGTGGGTCTCGACCACTCCGATGACCAGATCGGTGCCGCCGGCCCGTTCCTGCTGGGCGGCGCGGAGCATGGTGTAGGTCTTGCCTACGCCCGGGCACATGCCGAGAAAGACTTTGAAGTGAGCGCGGCGAGCCCGGGCTTCGTCGGCGTGGAGCGCGGCGAGCAAAGCATCGGGATCGGGGCGGCGATCAGTCATCGACGGGCGAAGATGCGGAAAATGTACGGCTGGCGCAAGGCAAGGTGCGCCGGGTCGGCGCGACGCCAGCCGGCGATTTTACCGCCAGAGTGGGGAAGGATTTTGAGAACGGGGTTCAAGCGAGGGTTAGTGGGGAGCCACTGATCGCGATGGCCCTGGTGAGGGGGACGGATCGAAACGCTGGCACGAAGGATCGAACAGCGCGAACACCACGGTGGCGGTGATCACCACGGCGAGAATCACGGCGTTGCGCAGATCGCGCGCGGTGAACTTTTTCGCCCCCACGATACCGCGGTCCTTATCGGCTGGAAGATGGGGCCGCTTCATCGAGGGTGCGGTTGAGGAGGAGGACGTTGACACAGGGCTCGCCGAAAACACCCAGGTCGCGTGGCTCGGCATGGGCGCTGATGAGTCCGCTGACTTGTGCCGGAGTGAGGTTGCGGATGCGGGCGACGCGGGCGGTTTGGAGGAGGGCGTTGGCGAGGCTGATATGCGGGTCGAGGCCGCTGGCCGAGGACGTGACGGCGTCGGCCGGCACCGGGGTATCGGCGGCGAGACCGTTGGCGGTGCGGTAGGCGGCGACGGCGGCTTTAATGCTGTCATTGAGTTTCTGGCTCGTCGGCCCGAGGTTCGTGCCGGATGAGGCGCTGGCATCATAGCCGGTGCCGGCGGCCGAGGGGCGTGGGTGGAAATATTTTTCACTGGAGAAATTCTGCGCGAGCAGGAGGGAGCCGCGCACGGTGCCGTCCTGGTCGGTGATGAGGCTGCCGTTGGCTTTGCCGGCAAAGAGCGCCTGCGCGACGGCCCACACGGCGAGCGGATAAACTCCGCAGAGCAACACGGCAAACACGAGGGTGAGAAGGAGGGAGGTTCTAATTTCGAGGAGGAAGGTTTTCATGACGAAAATATTTTAACGCGGAGGACGCAGACTTGGGAGAGTTTTTGAATTCGGTTAACGGTCTCAGCGCTCTTCGCGTTTAAGGCTGGGTTTAGACGAGGTGCACGGCGTTGATGAGGACGTCGATGAGTTTGATCCCGACAAACGGAATGATGATGCCGCCGAGCCCGTAGATCAGAAGGTTGCGGCGGAGCATGGCGGCGGCGCCGACGGGACGGTAGGCGACACCGCGGAGCGCGAGCGGGATGAGTGCGATGATCACAAGGGCATTAAAGATGACGGCGCTGAGGATGGCGCTCGAAGGCGAGGCGAGGCCCATGATGTTGAGCGGAGCGATCGCGGGAAAAGCGCCGACGAGCATCGCGGGAATGATCGCAAAGTATTTCGCGACGTCATTCGCAATGCTGAAGGTCGTCAGCGACCCGCGGGTGATGAGCATCTGTTTTCCGATCTCGACGATCTCGAGCAGTTTTGTCGGATTGCTGTCGAGATCGACCATGTTGCCCGCTTCCTTGGCGGCTTGCGTACCGGTGTTCATCGCGACGCCGACATCGGCCTGCGCGAGCGCCGGGGCGTCGTTGGTGCCGTCACCGGTCATGGCGACGAGATGGCCTTTGGCCTGTTCTTCGCGGATGCGGGCGAGCTTCATTTCGGGCGTGGCTTGCGCGAGAAAATCATCCACGCCGGCTTCGGCGGCGATGGCGGCGGCGGTGAGCGGATTATCTCCGGTGATCATCACCGTGCGGATGCCCATCAGGCGGAGCTGGGCGAAACGTTCCTTGATGCCGCCTTTGACCACATCTTTGAGGTGGATGACGCCGAGCACTTCGCGGCCATCGGCGACG
>JANYBX010000479.1 GCA_025360615.1 Opitutia bacterium | reverse complement strand
TCGTGATGTTCAAGAAATTCCGCGGTGCCGATCCCGACATTAACCCGCTCCTCAAGCGCCGCGGCCTCGATCAAGCCGCCCCGGCGAAGTAGGAACCTAGGCGCGCGACCGCCCACGGGCGCACTGAGCCGAACGACATGGAGCGATGACTCGTCGCTTCGGCTGCGTGATTAAATCCCCCCTTGAGCGGCGGCGTCACCCGGTGCCCCGCCTCGAAATCGCGCGGCTAATTTTCTCAGTTTTTTCGCAGCAACAAGACTCGTTAATCGGAGTCTGTCTCGTTCTCGTAATACGACCACTACGCACCGCGAGATTTTGCGATGTCCATGTCTCCTCCTCTTCCAGTCGCCTCCGCATCCCCGGCCTCCCTACGCATTATCTATGCTGACGATGTGCGCGAACTCCGGCACGTGGCGCAGCTCTCCCTGACCCGCGACGGCCACCAAATCGACTGTGTCACCGACGGCGATGAAGCGCTCGATAAAATTTCCGCCGCGCCCGTCGCTTACGATGTGCTCATCACCGACCATCATATGCCGCGGATGGATGGCCTCACCCTCGTCACCCAGCTTCGGACACTGCCCGTCACCTTCCACGGAAAAATCATCGTTTTCAGCTCGTCGCTCAGTCCCGAAGTCGATGCCGCCTATCGGAAACTAAACGTCGATCACCTGCTGAAGAAGCCCGTTTTCCCCTCGGTGCTCCGGGAGTTGCTCGCCAAACTCTGAAGGGGGCACCAGTCATGGCTTCGCGCACGGAACACTCACGGTTCCACGGCGTCCCACTTAGTCATGAGCCCCCGTCTTTCGCGCCCGCTCGCTCCCTTCTTCACTGCAGTGTGCCTGTTGGCGACCACGCTGGCCGCCGCCCCGTCCGAAATACCCTTCACCGCGTCACTCTCGCCCGCTGAGCAAACTGCCAGCGGACTGGCCAAACTCTCCGCCACGGAACGCGCCGCGCTCGATGCCCAAATCGCCCGGGAACTCACGCTCGCCCGCCAGGGCGACGTCGTTGCCTTCGCGAAATCCTTCAACACGCGCCGCACCTCCGAACAAATGAGCACCGCCGGCCTGACCGCGCTTACCTCTGACGAACGCGCCCAGCTCGACACCGTGATCGCCCGCGCCGTCGCCCAACGCCCGCCGACGACCCTCCGCCGCTTTGATAAAAAAACCGACGACGCCGTCGAGACCACCACCTACCGGCCCCAAATCCACGGCGAAGTTTCCCTCACCTACGGAACGGCCGGCGGCGGCCGCAGTTTCTACGGCGGTTCCCTGACCGCGATCTTGGACGACCCCGCGCATCATCTCACCGTCTCGTTCACCTACGCCGAATATCACGGCAAAGGTCTTTCCCCGTTTGGCTGCTGCTCTCCCCTCGCCTGTGTGCGCTGAGGATGAAGCGGAGAATTCTGCGTCGGCCGCGAGCTCGCTCGCGCTCTCCAAATCGCTCGCCGGAAACTCCCGCCTTTGCAATTGAGCCGGGCAGCCCCGTGCCTTTCCGTCCGTCACAACCATGACCCCGTCCAACCGCAAAATCCGCTGGGGCGTTCTCGGCTACGCGCGCATCGCCCGCGAAAGCGTCATCCCCGCCATCCTGCGCTCGAACAACTCCGAGTTCACCGCCCTCGCCTCGCGCGCCGAAGCCACCCTAACCGAGGCCCGCGCCCGCTACGCGATTCCCAAAACCTACGTCGGCTACGAAGCCCTGCTCCGCGATCCCGAGATTGACGCCGTCTATCTCCCGCTCCCCAACGCCCATCACCTCCCGTGGACACTCCGCGCCGCCGAACACGGCAAACACATCCTCTGCGAAAAACCCCTCGGCCTCACCGCCGCCGAATGTCGCGAGATGATCGCAGCCTGCGCCGCCCGCGGAGTCACGCTCATGGAAGCGTTCATGTATCGCTACACGCACCGCACCCGGCAGGTGCGGGAAATCATCCGCAGCGGCGTGCTCGGCGAGATCCGGTTCATCAACGCCAGCTTCCGCTTTCTGCTCAATCGCCCCGGCTCCATCAAGCTCCAGCCCGGGCTCGGGGGCGGCGCACTCTACGATGTCGGTTGTTATCCCGTTAACTTCATCGGCTGCATCGCCGACGAAATCGCCGGCCAACCCGGCAGCGGCGTCGCTCTTCCCTCTTCCGTCTCCGCGCAGTGTGTGCGCCACGAGGGCGTGGACGTGATTTTCTCCGCTCTGCTAAAATACTCCTCCGGCCTCGTCGCCTCCGTGCACTGCGGCTTTAACGCCCACAAACGCGTCCAAGCCGAGATCGTCGGCACGCACGGCGTCTTGGAAATCCCGGAGACGTATTTCGACGACACCACCCCGCTCGTCCTCACGCACGGCGAGCAACGCACCGAAATCGCGGTGCCCGCGAGCGACCGCTATTGTCGCGAAGTCGAGGATTTCGCTGATGCGGTCCTGCACGCACGCACGCCCCATTTCAGCCTCGCCGAAAGCCTGCGCAACGCCGAGGTGCTCGACCGGCTTTTCGCTGCGTCCGGCGGTTGAACGCGCGGAATCGTGTCCCAGAGGAAACTACGCGCGGCCCATCTCTCCGCTTTACGCACTCACCCCCTTCGTCATTATTCCCTCACCCGATGTCCTTAATAGGTGAAAGCCTGCCCGCCGGAACCCTCGGCGATGAGCTGCACGCCCTCGCGGCGCCAAGCCTGACGCGCGAATTTCGCGCCGGTGAACTGATTTTTTCCGCTGGCGATCCCGGCGATGGTTTCCACGTCGTCGAATCCGGCCGCGTCCAAATCACCGCCGACATGAGCGACAACCAGCCGCGCCTCCTCGCCAGCATCGGCCCCGGCGATTTTTTTGGCGAAATGGCGATCCTTGAGGATGCCCCTCGCTCCGCCACCGCGCGCGCCGAGACGGATACCCGCACGCTCTTCATCACCCGCGACGAACTCCTGCAACTGCTCGAACGCCGCCCCCAGCTCGCGCTCAGCCTCAGCCGGGAGTTCAGCAAACGTGTCCGCGGGCTGAACCACAAATACCTCGACGAGATTCTCCAAGCCGAGCGCCTCGCCGTCGTCGGCCGCTTCGCCGCCACCATCGTCCACGATTTCAAAAACCCCCTCGCCGTCATCAGCCTCGCCGCCGAGCTCGCCTGCAGCCCATCCACCCCGAATCCGATCCGCGCCAAAGCCGAGGAAACCATCTCGCGCCAGATCGGCCTCATGTCCGCGATGCTGCAGGAGTTGATCGAGTTCAACCGCCCCACCAACAAGCGCCCCTCGCTCATGGTCAGCCGGTTTCCGCAGTTCATGCTCCCGCTCGCCGACGAAATCCGCCAGGAGATCGACGCGCGCGGCGTGAGCCTCGACCTGGAAAACATGCCCCCCGAGCTGCCGGTGAACATCAACCCGCTGCGCCTCTCGCGCGTTTTCTACAATCTCATCAACAACGCCATCGACGAAATGCCCGAGGGCGGCGGCATCCTTCTCCGCTTCGCCTTCACCGAGCGGGAAATCCGCATCGAGGTGGAAGACACCGGCAAAGGCATCGCCCCGGAAATCGCGCAGCAACTTTTCCAGCCGTTCGCGACCCACGGCAAAACCCACGGCACCGGCCTCGGCCTCTCGATTTGCAAAAAAATCATCGAGGATCACGGCGGCCGCATCTGGGCCCGCAGTGATCCCCAACGCGGCGCCACCTTCTGCTTCACCCTGCCCGTGGCGAGCTAGCCCGAGCAAGTCCGGCCGCCGGGTTTCGGGGCGCAAGGCCAGAGTGGGGCTCGCCGGCCTCGGCTGATCATCATCCCATCATCCGCCGTCGGGAGCGCACATTTTCAAAGCAACCTCATGATCAAAACCGACGCCGACTGGAAAGTGGGCTGGGGAACGCGGCTGTGGAATCCAGCCGCCGGCAAGCTCACCGGCTCCGCCCACGCCGCCCTGCTCGCGGGAGGGCTGCTTCTGCTGGCCTACCTGTGGTTGAGTCCGAAGATTCCCTATAAGGGAGGTTTTGGCTGGGACGGTGTCCGCTACGCGCGATGGGTAAAATACCTCCCGGAAGATTTGGCCGCCGGTCAAATCAACGCCTATCATATCAAGCGGATTCTCCCTTCATTCCTTGTCTCGATTCCGGCGCGCATCTTCGGACTGCCGGTCACGCGCGATTACATCGTCTATGGTTTTTGCGTCGGAAATGCGGCGTGCGCTTACCTCACGGGTCTTTTCTGGCTCCGTGCGTGCATTGCGCTGCGGGTCTCGGGATCGAGGGCTTTGCTCGGCCTGATTCTCCTGCTGGTAACTTATCCGGTGACCAAACAGTCGGGCTATTCAGGCGTGCTGACCGATCTTTTCGCCCTCGCCGCGTCTGCGGCCATGCTGGACTGCTGGGTCCGCGATCGGCGCCTGTTACTCGCGGTGACGGTGCTCTTCGCCCTGTTTTGTTGGGCCAGCACCCCGATTCTCGGCAGCATCCTGCTGCTTTTTCCCCGCGGTTCGCGACTCACTCTGGGGCGATTCGGGCCCTGCGCCGTTTGGGCCGCTTGGGTGCTGGCAGCAGGAGTGGCCGGTGCTTATGTCTTTTTTTCGGTGGCATTTTTCAGGGGTGCTCGCGAGATCATGCCCGCACTCACGTGGCCGGCATTTCTGCCTTTCTCGATCCTGCTCGCGATCGCCTATGTCGCCGCGACCATGCGCCTCATCGCCTATCTGATTGGCGGCGACGACAAAGAACCGCCCCGGGTTTTAGGCGTCGGATACGGACGGTTTATTTCATGGATGTTCATCGTTCCGTTCGTGATCGCCCTGCAACGGCTCGTCTCTCCCGGCTCATTCGATGGGACGATTTCAATGGAGCAGTTCCTGCTCGGCGCGGTCACTCGTCCCGGATTGTTCCTCGTCAGTGATTTTAGCTATTACGGGGCGATGGCCGTGCTTGGCGCTCTCTTTTTTTCGGCGCTGCTGCGAGCGGCGGCAGGGCTTGGCTTGGGCGTTTTGGGCTCGGTCGCATTCGGCCTCGCCTTGAATCTATTCCCCGAAACCCGCATGACTTTGAACATCGCGCCGTTCTTTGTCCTCCCCCTGGTGTTGGCGCTGCCGCAGGATCGGCTCACGGTCTCACAGTGGGCATTCGTCGGGGTGTGCCAGTTGCTCACCACCAAAATTTGGCTCCCCATCGCGGCGACCGGGGCCGACTTTGATTTCGACCGGTTACTCCTCTACCCGGCGCAGTATCTGTTCCTGTCCCACGGACCCTGGATGGCGAATGATGCGTTCATCGTCCAAGCGTCCGTCGCGATCATCGCGGTCGCCGTCGCCTGGGGGCTTTTTCGACCCCCCGTGTCCGCCGCAAAAAATTAAAGAAATCTCCTCCGCGAGGCGTTTATAAGGGCCTAGGCCGATGGCCACCTCACGCCCGACACCTCCGGCCCGCGCGTCCGAAAACGCTGGCTCCCTTGCCCGCGCCTTCGCGGGGCAACGCGCTGCGTTGCTCCGCTACACCACCCGGCTGCTCGACGGCGATGCCGCCCGCGCCGAGTCCGTCGCGCAAGCCGCACTCGCTGAACTGCTCGCCGCTCCGCCCGAATCCTCCGAAAGTGAAGACGCTGAAATGTGCTTCGCCGCCTGCCGCCGCGGCGCCCAAGCCTTCGCCCGGCAGGAGGATCGCGCCAAGCGTTTCGTCGAGCCTCCCGCCGGTCCGGCGCAGGCCGGCATCGAGGAGCACACGGCGCTGCTGCGTCACATCGAGCGTCTGACCCCGAAACAGCAGGAAGTCATCCGCCTGAAATTTCAAAACGGCTTCGGCCAGGCCGCCATCGCGCGCATCACGGAGCTGCCGACCGATAAAGTCGGCGGCCTCATGCACACTGCGATCGCACGGTTGCGTGCGGAATTTCCCGCGCAAACTCCCATCGACGATGCCCGCATCACCGCTTCCGCCCTCGGCGAACAAAGCGACTCCGAGCGCGCCGCCTTCGCATCCCTCTCGCGCGACGATCCCTCCGTGCCGGCCAAGGTCGCCGAAATCCACGCCTTCGCGGCGCAGGTCGAGGAAGCGCTCGGCATCGAGGCCGGCGTCCGCACGCCGCGGCGCGTCAAAGGCGCGGGCCGGACCAAAAAAATCAAGCTCCTCCGATTTCCCGCACTATGGTTTGTGTTCGGCGGCGCGCTGGCCGCGGGCGTGGGTGCTTTCTTCATCTTGCGCCCAAGGGCCGAGACCCCGAGGCACCCCACGCCGTTCGCCGGTGACTTCAAATTGAAACCCGCCTCGTGGCAGGAACGTCCGGCGGAAATTGAGAAACCAGGATCAACCTTTCGCCCGGATCTCGCCGCTGCCACGGGCAGGTTGGACCCGCCGGATAAAAATTCGCCGGCGATCTTCACGCCGCTTGGTCACGTCCACAAAAAAATTGCCGTCCCCACCGCGCCCAACGATGGCCCGACGACGGGCGAGCCCGTGCTCAAATCCGAAAGCACGTCCGGCCCGCCGGATGTCGCCGCCGCCATCGGCGGCAAACCCGTGGACACCGGCGCCGTGGACACCGGCGGCCCAAAATCCTCCGCCCCCCTCCACACACCCGTGGAAAAAATCCGCGAGCAAGACCCACCCGCCCCCTCGACCTCGCCGGAAGATTTGCCCTCGGAAAACAACCAATCCCCTCCCAACTCACCCGCTGATAATCCCCGGCCCGCGCGGCTCGCCCACCAAGGTCCGGGCGCAAAAGGCGGCGAAGATTTCCGCGCGCCGAGCGAAAAACCCGTCTCGGAACTTCCCGCCGACACCGATGTGGCGAGCGTCCCCGGTTTGCTCAAATCCCTCGGCGCTGGCGAACAGCCCGCGTCGTCGGCCGTGCGCGTCGAGGAGTTGCTCAACTATTTTTCGACGGCCGAAGCCCCGACTGAAACCTCGGCGGCCTTTTCCGCTTCCGTCGAATGCACCGAGGCCCCGTGGAACGCCGCCCACCGTCTCGTGCGCATCGGCCTGAAAGGCCGCACGGCTCCGCCGGCTCCCCGCGCGCGCGCCAACCTCGTGTTTCTCATCGATGTCTCCGCCTCGATGGATTTGCCCAGCCGCCTTCCCCTCGTGCAGGAAGCCATGCGTCTTCTTCTCGAACGCCTGCGACCCGAGGATCGCGTCGCCATTGTCACCTACGCCGGCGCATCGCAACTCATGCTGCCTTCCACTCCCGTCTCCGAAAGCGCCCGTATCCGCCACGTCCTGGCCGCGCTCCACCCCGCGGGCCAAACCAATGGCGGTGCCGGCATCCAGCTCGCTTATACCATCGCCAAGGCGGCCTTCGTCGAAGGCGGCGCCAATCGCGTGATCCTCTGCACCGATGGCGATTTCAACGTCGGCCTCACCAGCGCCGATGCGCTCACCGCCCTCGCCGCCGAGCAGGCCAAGGCTAAAATTTCGCTCTCTGTTTTCGGCTTTGGCCGGGGCCACCAAATCGACGCGCGGCTTGAGGCGCTCGCCGCCCAAGGCCAGGGCCGCAGCGGCTACGCCAACTCCCGCCGCGAAGCCGAACGCGCACTCGCCGAGGAAGTGGACGGTCTCTTCGCCCCCATCGCGCGCGATGTCCGCCTGGAGGTCGCGTTCGATCCCTCGCACGTCGCCGGCTATCGGCTCATCGGCTACGAAGATCGCGAACTCCCCTCGCCCGGCGCCGCCCCGCGCCCCGTCGCCGCCGACGTCGTCGGATCCGGCCACACGCTCACGGCGCTCTACGAAATCATTCCTGCGGCTGAAACATCCCCGTCCACCAGCAGTGCCGCGGCGTGGCTGACCTTCCGCGTGGATTACCAAGAGCCTTCCAGCCCTGAGCGTCATCAACTCGATTTCCCTCTGGAAAATCCGGACGGTCGCTTCGCGGATGCGAGCCGTGAATTCAAGTTCTCCGCCGCCGTCGCGGGCCTCGGCCTGATTCTTGGTGACTCCCCGCACAAAGGCACGGCCACGCTGGCCAACGTCATCGCGTGGGCCGAAGCAGGCCGTGGCGAAGATCCAGCCGGCTACCGCGGCGAGTTCATCGAGCTCGCCCGCGCCGCACAGCAGCTGGCCCCGTGACTGGCTGGTGGTGTCGATTGACCCCATCGTTGCGAACTACTTCGTTCCACGCTGTCGTGCCCCCCGCGACTCCGCCCCTCCAGATTCCAAAGACCGCCACCATGCGCCGATTCACCTCCCTTCTGTTTCTTTGCTCCTCCCTCGTCATCGGCACCGCGCCCCTCGCCGCCCAGCAACCACGCCACAGCCCGCACGAAACCATCAGCCGGATCGTCGACGGCAATCGCATCACCATCGTTTACGGCCGCCCCTACTCGAAAGACCCCAATACCGGCGCGATCAGAAAAATCTGGGGCGGCCTCGTGCCCTACGGCAAAGTCTGGCGCACCGGTTCCGACGAGGCGACGTTGCTCGTCACCCAACAGCCGCTCGATCTCGGCGGCACGGTGATCCCTGCCGGTGCCTACACGCTTTACAGCCAAGTCGAGGCAGACGGTGCGGCGAAACTTATTGTCAGCCGACAACTCGGCCAATGGGGCCTGCAGTATGACCAGAAACAGGACTTCGCCCGCATCGACTTGAAAAAGGAAACGCTCACGCCCGCGCTCGATCAGTTCACCATCGGCGTGGAGAAAAACGAGGCCGGCACTGGCGGGAGCCTTCATCTCATGTGGGAATCCACCCAGTTCACCGTGGGCTTTGGCGTAAAGAAATAGCCCGGGGCCATTCTTCATCCGTCGCGTTGCAATCTGACGCATCGCCCTTCCCGGTGCGCTGCAATATGCACGTCAGGCGCGCTGGAGCGATGAGCGGTCGGAATTTCATGCGTCAAGCCATGAGGGCTTTAGGTCGTTTGCCGACCGGCAGGCATACACCCTGCGTAACTGAAAGCTCACCCACCCACAATGTGAGGCGTCCTCCACTGGCCGCCAGCAATGCACCGGGACCCTGCTTCAGAGAAAACATAAACCACAAAACATCCAATCCTCCCCTTATTATTATGAATGCTCGAAATTATCACGTTGCCGCCACTGAGATCGATCGCGACGCCACGGCTGACACCCTTCGTCACCTTATCGAAATCTGCAAGGACGGCGAACATGGTTTCAAAACCGCGGCGGACGACGCCAAGGATGGCGAACTGAAAGTTCTTTTCCTGCGCTACTCGAAGCAACGCGCCTCTTTCGTTCGGGAATTGGAAGCTCACGTGGTGGATCTCGGCTGCGATGCGAAGGAAAGCGGATCGGTCTCCGGCTCGCTCCACCGCGGCTGGTTCAACCTGCGTGCCGCCCTGACGTCGAACGAGCCGCACGCCGTTCTCGCCGAGTGTGAGCGCGGCGAGGATTCCGCCGTCGCCGCCTATCGCGAAGCCCTTGAAAAACTCACGGACGCCGCCAGTCGCGATCTGGTGTCCCGGCAATTCACCACCGTACTCGCAACTCACGATGACGTGCGCGCGCGGCGTGATCGCGCGATCGCCAGCTCGAAAAACTAGGCGCCAAATTTCCAGCCAGCCATGGAGCGCCACGGTCGCATCGCGAGATGCGCGTGGCGCTCTCCGTTTTTCCGATTCTATTTTCACTCCGACGATGGATCTCATCTCGGGCCAGCCATTTTGGCCCCG
>JANYBX010000291.1 GCA_025360615.1 Opitutia bacterium | reverse complement strand
AGACAATGGCAAGCTCCCGGCGGAGGGCAGGCCCGGCTTGGCGGGCCTGACCGGAGTCGGGAGCTTGGCCAAAAGTTCGGCGCGATAGTCCGCCGGTGTGCGCTGCCGGATCGAGCTGTGCGGCCGGCTCGTGTTGTAGTCGTCGCGGAAAGTCCGCGCGATGCATTGCGCTTCGAGCACGCTGGCGAGCAGTTCGCGGTTGAGGCACTCGTCGCGGAACTTGCCGTTGAACGACTCGTTCACCCCATTTTGCCACGGGCTGGCCGGCTCGATGAAGCGGGTCGCGATGCCGGCCGTCTTCAGCCACGCTTGCAGCGGCTGGGCGATAAACTCGCTGCCGTTGTCGCAGCGGAGGTAGCGTGGTGGTCCGTGCAGCTCGACCGCCGCCTGGAGGGCCGCCACGACTTCGCGGCTGCCCATCCGGCGGCTCGCCACGATGTCGAGGTTGTAGTGGCTGTATTCGTCGAGGAGCGTCAGGAACTTCACCGTCGTGCCGCGCTGCGTGGTGTCGAAGACGACGTCGATGCACCACACGTCGTTGACGCCATCAGACTTGATTTTCGCGTCGGGCCGCGGCGGGGTCTTGGGCCGCACGGCCGGGCCCGTGATCTGCAGGCCCGCGCTGCGCCGCACGCGTTGCACGGTGCGCAAGGCGCAGCTCAGCCCTTGGCGGGGCAGGACGGCATGCACCCGCCGGTAGCCGTAGCGCGGATGCGCGTGCGACAGCTGCAGGATCGCTTGCTCCAGTTGCACCGCCCGGGGCGTGGGCGGCAACGGCGTGTAGTGCCACGTCGAGCGTCCGAGTCCGAGGTAGCGGCAGGCTTGGCGGCCCGTGCACCGCTTCGCGCTCACCACGCTGCTGGCCGCCCGGCGTTTCTGCGCCGGGCTTACCATTTTTTTCCGTTCACCTCTTTGAGCACCTGGATATGCAGCGCCTGGTCGGCGACAAGTCGCTTCAGCCGTGCGTTCTCGTCGCGCAGCCCCCGCAGTTGCTGGAGTTCACTCAAGTCCATCCCGCCATACTGGCTCTTCCAGCGATGGAAGGTCGCGGCGCTGATGTTCGTTTCCCGGCAGACGGCTGCGACCGTCTCCCCGCTCTCCGCCCGGCGCAGGATCGCTACGATCTGCTCCGGGGTGTGTCGTTTTCCTTTTCCTTTAGGCATCTGGTTCCTTTCTTGGGCGCCCAGTCTCTCACGAGCGATGGCTCAGTTCGGGTGCGTCAGGTCAGCCGCATTCTTTTGGTCTTACTTATTCTGCTACGTTTTTGGGATCCCAGTATTTTTAGTGCTCAGAAGAATGAAGAAAGAAAGCCATGTTAGATACGCCTCGTGCGGTGCGGCGCTGGGTGCTCTGTACGTCCTAGTACCAGCGTTCCCATACATTCGAGATGTCGAGAATATCGAAGCAGCACTATTTTCAGCATCAATATTTTCAGCGATTGGATGTGCGGTCGCCTTCTGCTTTAGCATACTCCGTGGCAATGAGAGAAAAACGGATTAGTTTCAGGTTTGAAGTGCGATAGTGAAACGGTCGCGGCGCTTGAAGTCGTTGCGGCGGGCGGAATGGCTCCCCTCTGATTCGTATCTGCGGCGCGCTGTATCTTTGGGTCCGCGAGCGGTTACAGAATCAAATCCGGCGGGACGTTCGCGAGGGCTTCCTCGATGGTAGTGAGGCCCATCTTCACCTTCAGAATCGAGTCCTGGTGCAGCGTCTTCATGCCGTTCTTCATCGCGACGCGTTTCAGCTGGGCGACCTCGACTTCCTTGTTGATGGCCTCCGTCAATTCCTCGCTGTTGATCATCAACTCGTGGATGCCCACGCGGCCTTTGTAGCCGGTGCCGCCGCAGGTCGGGCAGCCGCGGGGGTTGGCCTTGAATACCTGGCCGCTCCAGCCGAGCGCTTTCTCGATGATATCTTTTTCGCGGCCGGCGGGCTCGTAGGGCATCTTGCAGTTTTTGCAGACGCGGCGGAGGAGGCGTTGCGCGCAGACGCAGACGAGCGAGGCGGAAATGTTAAATGGTTCCACGCCCATCTCGCCGATGCGGGAGATGGTCGAGGGCGCGTCGTTGGTGTGCAGCGTGGAGACGAGCAAGTGGCCGGTGAGCGCGGCTTCGACGGCGATCTGCGCGGTCTCCTTGTCGCGGATTTCGCCGACGAGGATGATGTCGGGATCCATGCGGAGGTAGCAGCGGAGGGCGCGCTCGAAGGTGAGGCCGATGGCGCGGCTCATCTGCATTTGGTTGATGCCGGCGAGGGTGTATTCGATGGGATCCTCGGCGGTCTGGATGTTCACGTCGGGGGTGTTCACTTCGCCGAGCGCGGAGTAGAGGGTCATCGACTTGCCGGAGCCGGTGGGGCCGCAGTGCAGGATCATGCCGTAGGGCTGGCGAATGCACTCGCGGTAGCGGGCGAGGTTCTCCTCGGAGAAACCGAGCGCGGGGAGGGGCAGGGTGGACTTCTGCTTGTCGAGGATGCGCATGACCACTTTCTCGCCGTGGTTCATCGGGCCGGTGGCGACGCGGAGGTCGATGTCGATATTCTTCTTCGTGTATTTCTTGAAGACGATGCGACCGTCCTGCGGCAGGCGCCGTTCGGAGATGTCGAGGTTGCACATGATCTTGATGCGCGTGACGAGTCCGTTGGTGACCTGCTTGGGGAGGCGGAGTTTTTCGAGGCAGAGACCGTCGATGCGGTAGCGCACGAGGAGGTCTTTTTCCATCGGCTCGATGTGGATGTCGGATGCGCCCGAGATGTAGGCATCCTCGATGATGCGGTTGGTGAGCTGGATGATCGGGGCGGAGTCTTCGCTTTCGAGATCCTCGGTCTTGATATCGCTGCCTTCCACCGAGTAGGCGTCGGTGATCGAGGTGGCGACGGCGCCGATGTCCACATCCTCGCCGAGCTGGGTCGATTTCGCGTCCTTGAAAAATTTCTTGATGAGGGATTCGAAGAGCGTCGCGGAGATGACGGCGACTTCCTCGATGTTGAGTTCGGTGGCCTGCGCGAACGCCTCGCGTTTCGCGTAGTCGAGGGGGTTGGTCATCAGCACCGCGACGGAGTTGCTGCTGCTTTCGCCCACGCGTTTGTAGGGGAAAACGCCTTCGCGGCGGATGACGGCATCGCCGATGGTGGCGACGAGCGGGGCGTCGATCTCGATCTGCTCGATCGCGGTGATGATCGGGAGGTCGGTGAGCTTGGCGATGAAACGCGCGGTGTCGTCGTGGCTCGGCTGGAATTTCGGGTCCACCATGCGGTGGATCATGGTCGCGGCATACTCGGCCACCTCCTGCAGGAGCACGAGGTCGGCGTCGGTAAACTCTCCCTCGGTGCCGGCGTCGAGTTCCTTGTTGAGGACTTGGATCGCCCCGATGGTCAGGGTGGTTTTCAGCGGCACGGTAACCATCGAAGTGACGGCGAAGCCGGTGGTCTTCGCCATCGCCGCCATGGTGGGCGCCTGGTCGGAGGTATTGCGAAAAAACTCCGGTTCGCCGCTGGCGATGACTTTGCCGACGATGCCTTGGCCGACGGGAATTTTCACCTCGAGCAATTTCGCGTGGAGCTTGTCGAAGTGCTCCATCCGCGAGGGGTCGCCGGCCCAGAGGGTGGGGGAGTAGTAAACGTATTTGAAGGCGATGTCGTTGCCCTCGACGAGATAGATGGTCATCGACTGCGCCTGCAGGGCCTCGACGATTTTCGCGGCGGTGAGCTCGATGACGGAGTCAACGTCCTCCTTGGTCGGCCCCGGTTTGGAAATGACCTTGATGAGCAGGGAACGACGCAGGGTGCTGGCGAGATTGGAGGAAGCCATGGGGCGCGGGTCGGAGTCCTTCTGTGATTGTCAGCGCGCCGCGGACGCCGCAATGAGAAACCCCATGCCGCCGCCGTCCGCCCCGCGCGCCGAATCGCTCGTCGCCCGGCTCAAGAAATTTCTTGGGCTCGGCATCAACGCCCCTGCCGGCGCGGGTGCGGAAGGCGAGCGCCGCGCCGGGGAATTTCTGCGGCGCGAGCACGGTTTCGTCATCATCGCCCGCAACTGGCGCAACCCGCGCGACCGCCGCGAAGAGATCGACCTCGTCGCGCGCGATGGTGAGGTGCTGGTTTTTATCGAAGTGAAAACCCGCGCGGCGCACGCGCTCGTCTCCGGCTATCACGCCGTGAACTCTGGCAAGAAAGCCATTATGCGTCGCGCGATCAAAGCTTACCTCGCCGGGCTCGCGGAGAAGCCGCGGACATTTCGATTCGACATCGTCGAGGTCACGCTGCCGGCAGCGGGCATGAGTTTGAGCACGAGCAGGGCGGGGAGCACGAGCACGAGCGCGGAGGCGGACGATGACATCCTTGCTCCCGTTGCAAGCGCGCCCGAGGTGCGGCATTTCGAAAACGTGCCGCTTTTTCCGAAACATTTTCAGCCATAGCGCCGCACCCATGCGCTCGCTCACTCGACAGATTTTGTGGGGGATGATGCTCTGGGGCTGCATGGCGATGCCGCAGCGAGTGCGGGCGGA